>NZ_JBHTSF010000344.1:0-1013 GCF_042795295.1 Streptomyces sp. NPDC056486 | reverse complement strand
CTAGGGCGTTTCTGATGGCTCTTGGACGGTGTCGCGGAGCCAGATGACCATTGCTGTGACGGTCAGTGTGCCGTTGAAGATGTAGTCGCGTTTGTCGTAGCGGCTGGCGATTGCACGGAACTGTTTCCACTTACTGACGCAGCGTTCGGCGGCGCTGCGGCGTCGGTACTGATCCGGGTCGAAGGCCGGCGGCCGGCCGCCGCTCCGGCCTCGCCGCCGGCGGTTGTCGCGTTGGTCATCGGGCTGGGCGATGGTCGCTTTGATATGCCGCCTGCGCAGGTAGGCGCGGGTGTCACGGCTGGAGTAGGCCTTGTCGCCGCGGAGTCTGTCCGGGCGGGTGCGGGGCGTCCGGGCCCGTGCCGGTAGATCCGCAGACGCTCCAGCACGGGGACGAGCATGGGGTTGTCGCCCCGCTGGCCAGGTGATGTCTCCCAGACCAGCGGGCGAGCCCGATCATCGGCCAGGGAGTGAACCTTGCTGGTCAGTCCGCCCCTGGAACGCCACAGTGCCTCGCGTCCATCGGCCTCCACACGCGCCCCGCCCCCTTTTGCGGGAAGTCACGTGGCGGCCGGTGCCTGGCCCCGGCCGCATGCTGGTGAGCGCGGCAGGAAGTGGAGTCGATGTTCACTGCCCACTCGGCCTCTGTCGCCGCGGACCGGGCCAGGGCCCCGTCCGGGTCACCCGCATCGGCCTCGATCTGCAGCCCGGTCAGGATCCGCTGCCAGATTCCGTCGGCCGACCAGCGGCGATGCCGCTCATAGACGGTCTGCCACGGCCCATACCGCTCCGGCAGATCCGGCCACGGCATCCCCGTGCGGGCCCTGAACAGCACTCCGTTGATCACCCGGCGATGATCCGCCCACTGCCCGCCCGGGCCACTGTTCACCGGCAGCAACGACTCGATCTTCTGCCACTGCGCGTCAGTCAGTTCATGGCGTCGCACCATACGACGCGCATGCCCACCATCAACGCTGATCCACCCACCCCAGCAAGAGCCATCAGAAACGCCCTAG
>NZ_JBHTSF010000343.1:0-1023 GCF_042795295.1 Streptomyces sp. NPDC056486 | reverse complement strand
CCACTGTCATTGGCTCCGACCCCGCTTCGTCTGACGGTGGGTACAGGTCAGGCGGTGTCCTCGTGCGGCTCGAGCAGGGCGAAGTAGGTCTCGCGCTGCTGATCGCTCAGCTCGCCGTCGAGGGAGAGCGCCGAGCGCAGTGCGCGCAGGGTGTCCGCCTTGGGCACGCCCCACGTCGTGTGGGCCTGGCGCTGGATGTTCCCGATGCTGGCGTACGCCTCACCGGGGAAGTACCGGACGTACCAGTCGAGCATCTTGCCCGTCGGCACCATCAAATTGAGGTGCCACCACTTGCCGGGCCCCTCGGCTTCCTCGTCGTCGGCGAACATGTCGAGGCACTCCTGCCAGTCGTGCATCACCGCCGCCTCGACGACGTGGCCCAGGGGCTGGGTGGGGATGATCCGGTCGAGGCTCACGGCGACGGACCAGGCGAGCTCGTTGGCGACCTCGGTGACGGATTCCTTGTTGCGGTGGCGCAGCACCCACCGCTTGCGGACGTCGGGCCGGTCGAAGAGGGAGTGCTGGAAGTTGGTGGCGAACCGGTCGCGCACCTCGGCCGCGCCGGGCGAGAGGCTGTCGCGGTCCCCGGCGGACATGGCGGCCCCCACGCCCTCGTAGGAACGCTGGCGGGCTTCCGCCCAGTCCTGGCCCACCGCGCGGGCCCACTGGTCGCGCCCGCCCACGGTGGCCTGCGGCAGCGGCACCTCGTTGTTGCCGCGCGAGATGTAGGCGCGCAGCGTCGAGGCGGTGATGCCCCCCAGCTCCGCCATCTCCGGGGCGCCGAGAAGCTGCGCCGCGGTCAGCTCCGGGCTGGAGAGATCGACCACGCAGCGTTCCAGATCCAGGGCGTTCTCCTGCTCCTGGTGGTGAGAGGCCCACAGCGCCAGGTGATCGAGCCAGTTCTCCGGCCGTGCGGTGTCCGGGTCGAAGGTGGCCACCTTGCCGACGTATGCCTTGGCCGGGTCGGCCCGGCCGTCGAGCATGTCGGCGGCGCTGACGGTGACGGCCATCCGGGCCTTGCGG
>NZ_JBHTSF010000342.1:0-1075 GCF_042795295.1 Streptomyces sp. NPDC056486 | reverse complement strand
GTCCAATCAGTGCTCTACCTCCAAGACTCTTACACTTAAGGCTAGCCCTAAAGCTATTTCGGGGAGAACCAGCTATCTCCAGGTTCGATTGGAATTTCTCCGCTACCCACACCTCATCCCCGCACTTTTCAACGTGCGTGGGTTCGGGCCTCCATTCAGTGTTACCTGAACTTCACCCTGGACATGGGTAGATCACCTGGTTTCGGGTCTACGACCACGTACTAAACGCCCTATTCAGACTCGCTTTCGCTGCGGCTCCGCCTCTTCAGCTTAACCTCGCACGGGATCGTAACTCGCCGGTTCATTCTACAAAAGGCACGCCATCACCCGTTAACGGGCTCTGACTACTTGTAGGCACACGGTTTCAGGATCTCTTTCACTCCCCTTCCGGGGTGCTTTTCACCTTTCCCTCACGGTACTGGTTCACTATCGATCACTAGGGAGTATTTAGCCTTGGGAGATGGTCCTCCCAGATTCCGACGGAATTTCACGTGTTCCGCCGTACTCAGGATACATTCAAGAGAGAACGAAGTTTCGACTACGGGGTTGTTACCCTCTACGACGGACCTTTCCAGGTCGCTTCGTCTACCTCGTTCCTTTGTAACTCCGTATAGAGTGTCCTACAACCCCAAGAGGCAAGCCTCTTGGTTTGGGCTGTTCCCGTTTCGCTCGCCGCTACTCAGGGAATCGCATTTGCTTTCTCTTCCTCCGGGTACTTAGATGTTTCAGTTCCCCGGGTCTGCCTTCTCATATCCTATGTATTCAGATATGGATACCACTCCATTACGAGTGGTGGGTTTCCCCATTCGGAAATCTCCGGATCAAAGCTTGCTTACAGCTCCCCGAAGCATATCGGTGTTCGTCCCGTCCTTCATCGGCTCCTAGTGCCAAGGCATCCACCGTGCGCCCTTTCTAACTTAACCGTTAAAAAGAATCACTATGTGATATCTTGTGTTACTAATTGAATGTGATGTCTACTGTTATCTAGTTTTCAAAGAACACGTTTCGAAGGAATGATCCTTCAAAACTAAACAAGACAGGGAACGTTCTGCTTATAAGACCCAAGGTCTTATAT
>NZ_JBHTSF010000341.1:0-1087 GCF_042795295.1 Streptomyces sp. NPDC056486 | reverse complement strand
ACTGAGCGTTTCGCCCTGTTTCATAGCGAGTCATGCTGATTTTGTATTCCTGTTATTGCGGGGCGGGAGGGGCGGTTGAGCCGAGAGGCTGCACTGTGACAGCGGAGGGCTGTTTCACTCCGATGTCTCCCGTCTCCTCCCAACATGCTCCTGCCCACGGCCCTTTGCCCCCTGGTCGCGTCGGCCGCCGCGCGGTATATCGGAAACATGACCCCGCACGACGGGTATCCCAGCGACCTGTCGGATGAACGCTGGGAACTGATCGAACCGGTCCTCGCCGCCTGGCGGACCAAGCGCCGCAGGGACGCCCTGGACATCGGGCGCCCGCCCGAGCACGAGCTGCGCTCCCTGATGAACGCCGTGCTCTACGTCGACCGCACCGGCATCCCCTGGCGATACCTGCCGCACGATTTCGCCCCCTGGGCCACGGCATACGGCTACTTCGCCAAGTGGCAGGAAGACGGCGTCTTCGAGGAGCTCACCGGCCTGCTGCGGCGCCTGGTCCGCGAGGCCGAGGGCCGCGACGCCGAGCCGTCCGCCTGCGTGCTGGACTCCCAGACCATCAAGACCTCCGCCAACGTGCCCCTGACCGACCAGGGCACCGACGCCGGAAAACGCATCATCGGACGCAAGCGCCACCTGGGCTGCGACACCCTCGGCCTGCTGCTAACCGTGCTGGTCACCGCCGCCAGCATCTCCGACACCGCGGCCGGCGTGACCCTGCTGTCCCGCATCGCCGCCGCCCACCCCCGCGTGACCAAGGCCTGGGTGGACGCCGGCTACCGCACCACCGCCATCGACCACGGCGCCCGCCTCGGCATCGACGTCCACCCCGTCCAACGCCCGCCGGGCGCCCGCGGATTCACGATCATCCCGCGCCGCTGGACCATCGAGCGCAGCATCGGCTGGCTCATGCACCACCGCAGACTCGCCCGCGACTACGAACGGCACCCGCACCGCTCCGAAGCCATGGTCCACCTCGCGATGATCGACCTCATGGCCCGCCGCCTCACCGGCGAAGCCACCCCCAACTGGCGCGGCACCTGAACCCGGGACCAAACACACCTCCACGGACCAAACACTCAGT
>NZ_JBHTSF010000340.1:0-1174 GCF_042795295.1 Streptomyces sp. NPDC056486 | reverse complement strand
ATCCCGGACCGGTCGGCGGCGATCACCCACTCCGGACGGGCGGGCGGATCCTGCCGGGTGAGGTCCAGCGGCGGCAGGCCGTCGGACAGCCGGTCGGCGCGGAAGCCGAGCGGGCCGTGCCGGTCCGGCTCTCCGGGCTGCAGGTAGAAGACGGGCGGGCTGTCCTCGGGGACGGTGAAGGCGTAGAAGTCCTCGACGGGCTGCTGGCCGTGTCGGCGATGCTGCTTGGGCGGCAGGTCGCCGGCCTCGACGGGCAGCTTGCGCCGACGGCGCTCGAGCGTGATCTGGGACCAGGACCACACACGGGTATGCGCGCAGCTTTCGTGTGTCCACACCGGCATCTGCAGCTCTGTGGGCTTGTTCTGTCCGGGGCGCTGGACCTCGCGCAGCGCCAGGCCGACGTGCACCTCGCGTTCCTTGGTGACCACGACCGGCTCATCACACAGGAAGCACTCGATCGGATCGTGGGCCCCGGGCTGGCCGTGCTTCTCCGCGTGGTCGATCAGCTCGAGGATCTGTCCGTCGTCCGCCAGCTCGTGGACGCCCTTGGCGGCGAAGTAGCCGGTGACGTACGTCGGCGAGGTGTACTCGGTGGCGTCGGCGGCCTCGTCGAAGCCCATCGGGTTCTGCGGCTCGTGTTCCTCGTCGGTGCGGCCCTGCTCGTACTCACGGCGGACGTGCTGCATGGCGGCCTGCAGCGATGTCTCGCCGGACTCTTCCATGTACTTGCGGGCGGCGTTCTTCAGCGCCTGCTGCTTGGCTCCCATGGCCATCTCCTCGCGGCGCGCGCGGTCCCGTGACCCGGGCACACCTGGACATGCCGGTGGACCTGGAGCGGATGCGTCTGTCGTGCCACCGATTCCCGCTGCGCGGGTTCAGGCTGTCTTCGCCATCCGGTCACGGGCCGGACTACTCGAACCAGGGTCGTCCGCGGCGGGCGACCACGCATCAGCGTAGTGGACGGGGACGGCACAGAAGGCGCGAATCACGAGGGTTGACCCCGTTAGAGGTAACGGGGTCAACCCTCGTTGCTGCGGGGTCTCGTTCGGTGGCTGAGGGCCGAATCTTGAGCGGTTTCGAGCGGCCTCGTCGCGCGCGCACGCGTAGGGGGTCCAGAAAGTCCACAAACTCTGTCCCGGGCGGGTTGGGGCTGTTGCCCCTAACAGGGTTGACC
>NZ_JBHTSF010000339.1:0-1286 GCF_042795295.1 Streptomyces sp. NPDC056486 | reverse complement strand
GGCTTTAAGCCTCCGGGCCGCAGTTCCGGGGTGGGCGATACTGGGTTCGAACCAGTGACCTCTTCGGTGTGAACGAAGCGCTCTCCCACTGAGCTAATCGCCCCGGGCGCACGGAGAACATTACCGCATGTCAGCGGGTGCCTCCGACCGCCGAGGAGTCACCCGGAGGTCACTCCTTGATCTTCCATGGCATCTCGAAGCCGAACTTCCAGACGTAGATCCCGACGAGCACGGCGATGATCACCAGACCGATGGTCGTCAGGATGATGTTCCGGCGGCGCACCTTGGGGTCGAGCGCACGCTGCGCCGCCTCGGTGACCTTCCGTTTCGTCCAGCGAAGGACCAGCTGAGCCCAGACGAACTCGGTCGCCCAGATCGCCATTCCACCGAAGATCACCAGCCAGCCCGGTCCGGGCAGCGGCAACATCACGATGCCCGCGGCAACCACCGCGAGGCCGACGATGAACACGCCCACCTGCCAGCTGAGGTGCAGCGCCTTGCGGGCCTGGATGTACTCCGGCGCACGCGATCCGAGCGGCTGTTCGTTCTTCGTGCCGGTGATTGTTTCAGCAACCCCCGGCTCGTCACTCCCCGTATTCATACGGCCAAACCCTACCGGACGGAAACCCGTCACTGGAATGGCTGTACGCACCGAACAAACAACCCGCCGAACGAGCTACCTAAAGACACCCAAAACCCTCAGAGGGGTTTACAACGGCACCGTAGGTGGCATGTCGATTTCGCCGACGTGCGAATCCCCGAGCGCACACTGAGCGAAAGGCCCTGGCGCTTATGAACACCACGGTCAGCTGCGAGCTGCACCTGCGCCTCGTTGTGTCGAGCGAGTCCTCACTGCCTGTCCCCGCAGGACTGCGGTATGACACGGCCGATCCCTACGCCGTGCACGCCACCTTCCACACCGGAGCCGAGGAAACCGTCGAATGGGTGTTCGCCCGCGACCTCCTCGCCGAGGGCCTGCACCGGCCCACCGGTACCGGCGACGTCCGAGTCTGGCCGTCCCGGAGCCACGGTCAGGGTGTTGTCTGCATCGCCCTGAGCTCCCCCGAGGGTGAGGCTCTGCTCGAGGCCCCGGCGCGGGCTCTTGAATCGTTCCTGAAGCGAACCGATGCGGCCGTGCCCCCCGGCACGGAACACCGCCACTTCGATCTGGATACGGAGCTCTCGCACATCCTGGCCGAAAGCTAGCCAAGGCAGCGCGAGAGCGCCCGGCGCCGTCCGACTCGGGGCGACGGCTCGGGCATGACAATCGAACAGAGCAGACACAC
>NZ_JBHTSF010000338.1:0-1339 GCF_042795295.1 Streptomyces sp. NPDC056486 | reverse complement strand
TGGCGCAGGGGCGGCCCTTAGCGTTACGGGGCTCGAGCGGTCATGGCGAACATGGTGGAGTCCTTCCGCCGGTTTCGGAAACCGGCGATGAGCTGGTAAAAGGCGGGCACGCGTTCGGTGATCGTGCAGCACGCCGGTGTGGTGTTGTACCGAGTTTCCGGCGCGAGTACACCGAGATCCCGTTCTCCGGGAGAGAACTTGCGAAGCCGTCCCGCCACGTGGGAAGCACGGGCCGCCGTCGGCGTGTCACCGTGTCCCTCTGGCCCACTGTCAGTGGGTACGCGTAGCCTGCTGACCATCGCAGGCACCTCCCATTCTGGTGCTTGATCGCGGCGCCGACCACCACAACCGGCGAGCGCGATCGACAGGCCCCCGCGGGGGCCTGTTTGCGTTTCGCGGGACATCTTCCTCCTTCCGGCGGTCACGCGGGGTCAGCTCGCCGATTCCGGAGTGTCGCTGCAGGCGAGGGCTCTAAGCACGGTCTCCGGTTGTCCGTCGTAGATCAGGTGAGGCTCGTCGGAGCTGGGCGCGGTGAAGCGGTTCGCATGGCGCTGCAGATCGTCCAGGCTGAAGTACATGGCGTTGGGATCGTCGAAGGTCGCCTCGTTGCGCTCCTTGATCCGCTCCCACAGGGCGTCGAGCTCTCCGGGGAGGTACACCAGCGTCACAGCGGCGCCGGCCTGCTCGCCCACTTCGCGCCACTCCTTGCGTTCCTCGCCCGTCCAGAACCCGTGGTCCATGGCCACGTCGCGACCTGCAGCCAGGGCGGCCCGCAGCTCAGTGGCGATCTGCGCGAGGATCGGACGTTCCCTGACGAGGTATGCCCCGCGCGGAAAGTCCCGCCCGTAGTGGCCGTGCTCCTGCCAGACCCGCTCGTCTGGGCACAGGCGCAGGAAGCCTTGGCGCTCCAGCTCGCGGGCGAGCGTTGTCTTCCCCGAGCCGGGGAGACCGGCCATCAAGACGAGCTTTGCCGGACCGCTTCGCCCCGTCAGTGTTCGCATGATCCGGGTGATCTCCGTCCTGCCGTCCGGGGCCAGGGGGCCGAGGCGCTGCGCCTGCAGAAGGGCACCGAGCCGGTGCTCCAACACTTGGGCGAGGGTGTCGTCGAGGGGCAGCGTGCTCATTCGCTGACTTCCTCTTTGGTCCATCGGCGACCGGGGCCGCCGATGTCGACGCCGTACTCGAGCGTCATGCCACTGGTGTCGACGATCCGGACCGTCAGCACGATGACAGCGGCCTTGGTGTCTTCGGGGATTTCGAGCGGCCCAGCGTCGGCGGCGGTGGTGATCCGACCCCACATGGAGCTGTACCGGCGGGCGACCGGGCGTCCGGTGTGGCG
>NZ_JBHTSF010000337.1:0-1387 GCF_042795295.1 Streptomyces sp. NPDC056486 | reverse complement strand
GGAGGCGGTGTCGCCGTCGCGCATCAGCAGCACGGTCCGGCCGTGCTCGGGGTGGTAGCGCACCGACCAGCCCAGCGTGTGCTGCTTGGGGTCGGTGGTGAAAGCGTGCCAGCCGCCGTCGACGCGGTTCTTGTCGTAGCGGCCCCACATGCCGCTCATCTCGTGACGGCCGACGGCCTCGATGGCCTCCGGTCCCTCGTCGAGCGGGATGTGGGTGTCGTCGACGAAGGGCAGGCCCGGCACCGGATGGTCGGTGCGCAGGCCGTTGGCGAGCGGAAGAACGTGACTCAAGGCGGATTCCTCATTCCTCTTCGAGCGCTGCACTCTTGTGCAGCACTGGGTATGTGTCCCTTATACATGCGCGGCACACCTCTTCGTGCAGCTACTTTCAGCCAACCTTCCCGGCCCATGTCCGCGACTCGCGGACATGGGTGATCGCGTCGGATAACCTCTCCGTATCCGACGCGACAGAACGGGACATGACACCTCGTCATCCCGGGCGCTGGAGAAGGGGAGGCAGTCCATGAGCCGCAGCCGCCAGGCCGCTCTGCTGGCCCGACACCTGTTCGACGTCACCGGCACCACGGGAGAGCTGATCTACGACACCGGCGTCCGGTGGAAACTGAACTGGACCGACGGCCCCCTGTACGAGGAGATGCGCGCGCACCTGGACGCCGCCCTCGCCGGATACCGCTACGCCGAGATGCGTGACCGCACGATCAGCTGCCACCGCTCGCACTCGGAGCGAGCCTGGGCCGCCCGGGCGATTGCCTCCCGCCGGGAAGGCACCCTCGCCCCGGCCGTCGCCGACGGCGTCGCCCACCGCCGTGCCCTGGGGATCGAACTGCCCCGCCTGGGGCTCCCGGACCCGGGCGAGACCCACGAGTACTTCGCCCTGCTGCGGCACGTCGAGGAGCTGTGGCAGGCGACCGCGTACCCGGAGCGCCCGAGCGTGCCCGAGGACGAACCACTCATCGAGCAGCTGCTCGCGGCCGGCACCCGTACCCGCGGCGGCTGGCGCACCGTCAGCGAGTACGACATGGCGAAGGCGCTGCTCGCCGCCGAACAGGCCCCCACCGGGGACCAGCCGCCCACGCTTACCGTCGTCCGCGCCCCGGAGCAGGGACGGTGACGGCCGTGGACGAGGACGACGACGCGACCGCCCGGGCGTTCATCGCCTACTACCACCACGACACCACCGCGAACGCCGCCGAAGACGGGCACCCCGCCCTCATCAAGGCGGCGGCCGCCGAACGCACCGCGTGGGAGCAACACGGACGACTGGAAGGCAACACCCCGCAGTTCGTCTACGGCTGGGCCCAGCAGAACGCCATCCAGGCCGGGCAGGACGCCATCTTCGGGCGCGGCCCCCGGGAGACGTGGGAGC
>NZ_JBHTSF010000336.1:0-1412 GCF_042795295.1 Streptomyces sp. NPDC056486 | reverse complement strand
GGTGGGGGGAGTTGGGTGGTGTTGGTCTTGCCGTTGGGGTGTTGGGGGAGGGTGGTGAGGTGGGTGAGGTAGGTGGGGATCATGGCTGGGGGGAGGTGTTGGGTGAGGTGGGTGCGGAGTTGGGTGGGGGTGGGGGGTGTGGGGGTGTTGGTTGTGTAGTAGGTGGCGAGGTGGGTGTGTCCGTCGTCTGTGGTGTGGGTGGTGGTGATGGTGTGGGTGATGTCGGGGTGGGTGTGCAGGGCGGTGTCGATTTCTGCGGGTTCGATGCGTTGGCCGCGGATTTTGATTTGGTGGTCGGTGCGGCCGAGGTAGGTGATGGTGCCGTCGGGGTTGTAGTGGGCGAGGTCGCCGGTGTTGTAGAGGCGTTTGCCGGGGTGGGTGGGGTGGGGGGTGAAGCGGTCGGCGGTGAGGGCGGGGTGGTGGTGGTAGCCGCGGGCGAGGGGGGTGCCGCCGATGTGGAGGGTGCCGGTGACGCCGATGGGGGTGGGTTGGTGGTGGGTGTCGAGGATGTGGAGGTCGGTGGCGTTGATGGGGGTGCCGATGGGGATGGGGGTGTTGGTGGTGGTGTGGCTGTGGGTGGTGGTGTGGGCGGTGACGTCGATGGCGGCTTCGGTGGGGCCGTAGAGGTTGTGGAGTTGGGTGGTGGGGAGGGTGGTGTGGTGGGTGTGGGTGAGGTGGGGGGTGAGTTCTTCGCCGGAGACGATGAGGTGTTTGAGGGTGGTGCAGTGGTGGGTGGTGGGGTTGTCGAGGAAGTAGCGGAGCATGGAGGGGACGAAGTGGCAGACGGTGATGTGGTGGGTTTGGATGAGGTGGGCGAGTTGGTGGGGGTCGCGGTGGGCTCCGGGTGGGGTGAGGTGGAGGCTGGCGCCGGTGGTCAGGGGCCAGGTCCATTCCCATCCGTTGACGTCGAAGCCGATGGGGGTTTTGAACAGGATCCGGTCGGCTGGGGTGAGGGGGTAGGTGTTCTGCATCCAGGCGATGCGGTTGGTGAAGGCGGCGTGGGTGTTGACGGCGCCCTTGGGCCGGCCGGTGGAGCCTGAGGTGTAGAGGACGTAGGCGGCGTTGGCCGGGTCCATGACCGGGCCAGGTGTGGTGGCGGGTTGGGCGGTGATGGCGTCGCGTTCGGTGTCCAGGTCCAGGAGCTGGGTGGCCGGAGGCAGGTCGAAGGTGGCTGCCGTGTCGCGGGTGTGGTGGTGGGTGAGGATGAGGGGGGTGCGGGAGGTGGTGGCCATGTGGGTGAGGCGGGCCGGGGGGTAGTCGGGGTCCAGGGGGAGGTAGGCGGCGCCTGCTTTGAGGACGGCGACCAGGGAGACGATGAGGTCCAGGCTGCGGTGCAGGCACAGACCGACCACGTCCTCCACGCCGATCCCGTGCGCGATCAGGTGGTGGGCGAGCCGGTTGGAGGCCTGATC
>NZ_JBHTSF010000335.1:0-1456 GCF_042795295.1 Streptomyces sp. NPDC056486 | reverse complement strand
TACTGCCCGCCACCGCCATCGTCGACCTCGCCCTCCACGCAGGCACCCACCTCGGCCACCCCCACATCGACGAACTCACCCTCCACACCCCCCTCACCCTCACCGACACCACCACCTACGACCTGCGCCTACTGGCCACCCAGACCGAATCGGACGGGCCCTGCACACTCGCCTTCCACTCTCGCGCCTCCGACGGCGCCGACTGGACCCACCACGCGAGCGTCACCCTCACAGCGGCAGCGCCGTCTTCCGACTCGACCGCGCATGCCGCCAGTTCGGAAAGCTGGCCGCCCGCCGGCGCCTCTGACATCGATCTGGGGTCGGCGTACGACGACCTGGCCCAGCTCGGCTACCACTACGGCCCACGCTTCCAGGGGCTGACCGCCGCCTGGCGCGACGGCGACGACCTCTACGCCGAGATCGACCCGAGCGCCGCGACCGGCGGGAACGGTGAGGCGCTTCCGGACGCCGTCGGCGCGTACGGAATCCACCCCGCACTCCTCGACGCCGCCCTCCACCCCCTTGCCCTGCACCCCGAGGACGGCGCCACCGGTGCCACCAGTCAGACGTCCCTGCCGTACGTCTTCCAGGGCGTCACACTCCATGCCCCGCGGGCCACCGACGCCGGCTCCGCCCTGCGTGTCCGTCTCACCAAGACCGGTCCCCAGACTCTTTCCCTCAGCGCGACGGACAGGGCCGGCTCGCCAGTCGTGTCGATCAACTCCCTCACCCTCCGGCCACAGGGCGCCCCGAAGCAGGCGACGCTCCGTCAGGTCTCCTGGACAACCGTCCCGGCGCCGCCCTCTGCCGTGCGCCCCGACGCGTTGCTCACTCTCGGCGGCGACGTGGACGGTCCGCTCGCCTCATTGGTCGCCTTCGACCGCCGGTATGCGGACCTGGGCGAGTTCTCTGCGGTTCTCAAGGCTGCGGGGAACGGGACAATCGCTCCCGAGGCCGCCCCCAGAACCGTATTGGCCGTGCTTCCTTCCGCCGAGCCCGAAGCCGCGGCTCCCGACGCTGAGCTCAGGAACGTACTCGGCCGTGCGCTCGCCTTCCTGCAGGAGTGGCTCACCGAGGAGCGCCACGAGGGCACGCACCTCGTCCTCGTCAGCCGACGTGCCGTCGTCGTACGCCCCGGGGAAGACCCCGATCCGGTCCAGGCGGCGCTCTGGGGCCTGATACGTACGGCGCAGTCGGAACATCCGCAGCGCATCACCCTCATCGACCTCGACACCCACCCCGACACCCGCACCGCGCTCCCGCACGCACTCGCCCTCACGCTCGCGGCCGGGGGCCCACCCTCAGTGGAATCGCTCCTCGCCATCCGGCAAGGCGCCCTCCACATCCCCCGCCTCACCCGACTCCCACACACCCCCACCCCGGACACACCCGCCACCACCTGGAACCCCCAAGGCACCGTCCTGATCACCGGCGGCACCGGCACCCTCGCCGCCCA
>NZ_JBHTSF010000334.1:0-1461 GCF_042795295.1 Streptomyces sp. NPDC056486 | reverse complement strand
AGTCGTGGCCCGACATACGGGGTTGTTCGTGGTTTCAGAACCAACACAGTGGACGCGAGCAACTGAGGACAAGCCCTCGGCCTATTAGTACCAGTCACCTCCACCCGTTACCGGGCTTCCAGATCTGGCCTATCAACCCAGTCGTCTACTGGGAGCCTTAACCCCTCAAGGGGGTGGGAATACTCATCTCGAAGCAGGCTTCCCGCTTAGATGCTTTCAGCGGTTATCCTTTCCGAACGTAGCCAACCAGCCATGCCCTTGGCAGGACAACTGGCACACCAGAGGTTCGTCCGTCCCGGTCCTCTCGTACTAGGGACAGCCCTTCTCAATATTCCTACGCGCACAGCGGATAGGGACCGAACTGTCTCACGACGTTCTAAACCCAGCTCGCGTACCGCTTTAATGGGCGAACAGCCCAACCCTTGGGACCGACTCCAGCCCCAGGATGCGACGAGCCGACATCGAGGTGCCAAACCATCCCGTCGATATGGACTCTTGGGGAAGATCAGCCTGTTATCCCCGGGGTACCTTTTATCCGTTGAGCGACGGCGCTTCCACAAGCCACCGCCGGATCACTAGTCCCGACTTTCGTCCCTGCTCGACCCGTCGGTCTCACAGTCAAGCTCCCTTGTGCACTTACACTCAACACCTGATTACCAACCAGGCTGAGGGAACCTTTGGGCGCCTCCGTTACTCTTTAGGAGGCAACCGCCCCAGTTAAACTACCCATCAGACACTGTCCCTGATCCGGATCACGGACCCAGGTTAGACATCCAGCACGACCAGAGTGGTATTTCAACGTTGACTCCACGAACACTGGCGTGCCCGCTTCAAAGTCTCCCACCTATCCTACACAAGCCGAACCGAACACCAATATCAAACTGTAGTAAAGGTCCCGGGGTCTTTCCGTCCTGCTGCGCGAAACGAGCATCTTTACTCGTAGTGCAATTTCACCGGGCCTATGGTTGAGACAGTCGAGAAGTCGTTACGCCATTCGTGCAGGTCGGAACTTACCCGACAAGGAATTTCGCTACCTTAGGATGGTTATAGTTACCACCGCCGTTTACTGGCGCTTAAGTTCTCAGCTTCGCACACCCGAAAGTGCACTAACCGGTCCCCTTAACGTTCCAGCACCGGGCAGGCGTCAGTCCGTATACATCGCCTTACGGCTTCGCACGGACCTGTGTTTTTAGTAAACAGTCGCTTCTCGCTGGTCTCTGCGGCCACCCCCAGCTCACGGAGTAAATCCGATCACCAAAGATGGCCCCCCTTCTCCCGAAGTTACGGGGGCATTTTGCCGAGTTCCTTAACCATAGTTCACCCGAACGCCTCGGTATTCTCTACCTGACCACCTGAGTCGGTTTAGGGTACGGGCCGCCATGAAACTCGCTAGAGGCTTTTCTCGACAGCATAGGATCATCCACTTCACCACAATCGGCTCGGCATCAGGTCTCAGGCACA
>NZ_JBHTSF010000333.1:0-1493 GCF_042795295.1 Streptomyces sp. NPDC056486 | reverse complement strand
AAGCTGTGGGAGCTGCGTTCGTACGAGCAGGTCATCAAGCTGGAGCAGGACCGCCTGATCTACCAGGCACGCCTCCAGGCCCGCTTCGGCCGCAACTGGCGCCGCAAGGCCCCGGTGGAGTCGCTGATGCCGCTGCGCCTCGCACGGTTCGGTGTGCCGCTCGCCGAGACCGCGCCCGCGGGGCTCGCGGCGGCGGGCATCGAACCCGCGCTGCTTCCGCCCGCGCCGGTGCCGGTGGCGGCGGTGCCTACGGAGCCGCAGCAGCCGGAGCTTGCGGCGGCGCCGGTGCCGCAGGCCGGGCAGATGCAGAAGCAGGCACAGGGGCCGCAGCAGGATCAGGGGCAGGGGCCTCAGCCGGAACAGCAGCAGCCCGAGGCCGAGGCGGCGCCCGTGAGCCCGTGGTTCGCGGCTCAGCAGCCTTCGTACGTTCCTGAAGAGCCGCACGACCAGTGGTACGCGGACCAGCAGGCGTACGCGGACCAGCAGGCCTATGCCGACCAGCAGGCCTATCTGGAGCAGCAGCAGGCGTACTTCGACGAGCACGGGAACCCTGCGGCGGCTCCTCCCGAGTCCGAGTTCCAGGTCCCCGCGGGCCCCGGCCGTACCCGCCCGCTCGGCGGTCAGCACCTGATTCCCGGCCCGCGCGAGGAGCAGGCTCCCGAGGGTGAGATGCAGGAGGACGCGCCGGAGGAGCTGGGGCCGCTGCCCGAGGCGTCGGGCCTGCCGGACGACGTCCCGCGCGATGACGCGTACTTCACCGCGTTCCGCAAGTACGTGAGCGAGCGCGGGGACTATCCCAACGCCCGCCAGTTCGGCCTGTACTTGATGGACCTGTACGGCGTCACCGGCCAGGCGGGCGGCCCTCCCGCGGAGAGCACGCTGCGCCCGTACCTGCGTGACTTCCGGGCCCGCTACCAGGAGGAGCTGGACTCGGAGTACAGCGTGTAGCGGGGGGCGGCTCAGCCCCTCAGCCCCTCAACCCTTGCTGCGGGCGCGCTGCTTACTGCTCTCGCCCCAGATGGCGAGGGCGGCGCCGACGATGAACAGGGCGAGGTAGCCGGGGGTGGGGATGTCCCACCACTTCTGGAGGAGGCCCCACGGCTCGTCCCCGAAGAGACGTCCCGCGAAGCCGAGTGCGCCCTGAATCCCGGCGACCCATCCGACGATGGAGATGATTTCCTTCATACGTCCACGATCACTCGCCCCGGGGCGTTGTTCATCGTGCCCCGGAGTGATCCCCCTGTAATCCAAAGGATGCAGCACCCTCCACAGCACCCCCCACTCCGCACCGCCCCCGCCCCCCCCTCGCCGCGCGGCTACTAGCCCGCCGCTCCACGCCACCCCTCGCTGTGCGGCTACTAGCCCGCCGCTCACGCGCGCTCCTCGCCGCGCCCTCCCTTGCGGGCCCGCAGCTTCGCGGCGAAATGCCGCCCCCTACAAGCCCGCCGCTTCGCGGCGGATGTCTCCCGCCCACCCGATTACCCCGGGTATTC
>NZ_JBHTSF010000332.1:0-1499 GCF_042795295.1 Streptomyces sp. NPDC056486 | reverse complement strand
GGTTCATCCCCTTCCCGCCGACCGCCCCTGCATGTCCCCCAGCGCGCTCACGCGGGCCCTGCGGGCGTCCGCGCGGTGCCCGCGGCGGGCTACAGCGCCTGCGCCGCCGGCTTCACCATTCCGCGCACGGTCCGTGACTTAACGAAGTCACCCATGGCGGTCATTTCCCACTCTCCGGTGAACTGCTTGATCAGCTTCGCCATCATCACGCCCGTCTGCGCCTCCGCGTTCGTGAGGTCGAAGCGGACCAGCTCCTCGCCCGTCGCGGCGTCGAGCAGGCGGCAGTACGCCTTGGCGACGGCCGTGAACTTCTGGCCCGAGAACGAGTTCACCGTGAAGACGAGACCCGTCACGTCCTGCGGCAGACGGCCCAGGTCCACGACGATCACCTCGTCGTCACCGCCGCCCTCACCCGTGAGGTTGTCGCCGGAGTGCTTGATCGCGCCGTTCACGATCGACAGCTTGCCGAAGTAGCAGCTGTCCACGTGGTTGCGCTGCGGGCCGTACGCGATGACGGAGGCGTCCAGGTCGATGTCCTTGCCGCCGTACGCGGGCTCCCAGCCCAGGCCCATCTTGACCTGCGAGAGCAGCGGCTTGCCGCCCTTGACCAGGGACACGGTCTGGTTCTTCTGGAGGCTGACCCGCCCCTTGTCCAGGTTGATCTTCCCGGCGCCGGGCGCGGGGGCCGCGGGCGCCGGGGGAGCGGCGGGAGCGGCGGGTGCGGCAGGCGCCGCGAGGCGGGGGTCGGCGACCGGCGGGGGCGGGCCCTGCACCGGGGAGCCGGTCGGGGGCGCCATCGGTGCGGCGGGCGCGGCGGGTGCGGCGGCGGCCGGAGCAGCCGGGGCCGCGGGCTCCTCGACCGAGACGCCGAAGTCCGTCGCGATGCCGGCCAGGCCGTTCGAGTACCCCTGACCGACGGCGCGCGCCTTCCATACGCCGTTGCGGAGATAGACCTCGACGATCACCAGGGCCGTCTCGCCGCCGAGCTGCGGGGGAGTGAACGTGGCCAGGACGGAACCGTCGTCCGCGTTGCGGATGGTGGCGGTGGGCTCGACGCCCTGGAAGGTCTGGCCCGCCGCGTCCGGGCTCGCGGTGACGACGATCTTCTCGATGCCGGCGGGCACGGCGCTGGTGTCCACCGTGATCTTGTCGGGGGTCGTGCCGCCACCCGACTGGTAGGTCACACCGGGGCCTGCGGGCTGGTTGAAGAAGATGAAGTCGTCGTCGGAGCGCACTTTGCCGTCGGCGGTGAGCAGCAGGCCCGATACGTCGAGCCGCACCGGTGCGGCGACGTCCACCGCTACGCGAGAGGCGGTGAGGGGGATGTTCGAGCCGGGTGTCATAGCGGTCATGTCCGGGGTAACGAACGTCCCGGCTTTGCCGTTCCCTTACCTGGAGGAGTTTTCTTCCCCAACCCCGCCCCTTCCCGGCTGTGACACTTGCGGCTCCGCCGCGGGCCGCTGCGCGGGGGCGTCCTCAAGCACCGGACGGCTTAAATC
>NZ_JBHTSF010000331.1:0-1558 GCF_042795295.1 Streptomyces sp. NPDC056486 | reverse complement strand
TGGGTTGCAGGAAAGTTCCATGACACGCCGAGGTTAGGGGTGGATGGGTGGGACTTTCTTGCAACTGGCCGCCTTTTCGGGGCGTGGAGGCTGCTTCTCCCCGGGGGCCTCGCGCGGGGCACCTACTTTGGCGAAGTTGCGTTCCTGCAGGAGAGGGGCGCGCGAGCGCGCCAACGCGCCCCTCAAGTGGCACGGAGGGCGGAATATGTCGCTCCGGGGTGGGGTTCGGAGGAGGGTGTCCTGGGCGTCTCCGGGCTCCCCAGAGTGAGCGAAGGATGAATGTGGGCGTGGGTGTGCGAGAGATGAAGTCCGTTGTCCGGACGACTGCTGGTGGGCCTGAGGTTCTTCAGTTCGTTGAGCGGCCGGTTCCTGAGCCCGGGCCCGGTGAGGTACGGGTTCGCGTGCACATCTCCGGCGTCAATCCGACCGACTGGCGCGCCCGTCAGCGGGCGTTGCCGCCGGGTGTGCGCGAGGAGGTGCCTCACCAGGACGGTGCTGGGGTGATTGACGCCGTCGGCCCGGAGGTCGATCCGGCGCGGGTCGGGCAGCGGGTGTGGATCTGGGAGGCCGCCTGGGAGCGGCCCTGGGGAACGGCACAGCAGTACACGCTCGTCCCCGACCAGCACGCCGTCGCCCTGCCCGACCACGCCTCGTTCGAACTCGGCGCCGCGCTGGGCATCCCGGCCCTGACCGCGCACCGCGCGCTGACCGTTCACGACGGCGGGCCGGGGCAGCTCGCACCCGGCACCCTGCAAGGCGCGACCGTGCTGGTGGCGGGTGGCGCCGGCGCGGTCGGCAACGCGGCCATTCAGCTCGCCCGCTGGGCGGGAGCACGCGTGATCACCACGGTCAGCGGCCCCGCCAAGGCCGCGCTGGCGAGCGCGGCCGGTGCCCACCTGACGGTGGACTACCGCACGCAGGACGCGGTCGCGGAGATCCTGGCCTTCGCCCCCGAGGGCGTCGACATCGTCGTGGAGGTCGCACCGGGCGCGAACGCCGCTCTCGACATCGCGGTGGCCGCCCAAGGTGCAGTGGTGGCGTACTACTCGGGCGGCGAGGGCGAGCACCTGTCCATCCCAGTACTCACCTCACTCTCAACAAACCTGCGCTGGCAGAGCGTGTTCGTCTACACCGTGCCGTCCACGGCGAAGCAGCAGGCGATCACCGACGTCACAGCGGCAGTGGACGCGGGCGCGCTGCGCGTGGGCGAGGAGGCCGGACTGCCGCTGCACCGCTTCACGCTGGAGCACACAGCCGACGCCCACGCAGCACTCGAAAAGGGCGTGGTGGGGCGGGTCTTGGTCGACATCCCCTAACCGTGGCGACCGCCACCCGTCGGTGCGACTTTCCTGCAATCCGCCCTCCGTGCCACTTGAGGGGCGCATTGGTGCGCTCGCGCGCCCCTCTCTTGCAGGAACGCAACTTCGCCAAAGTAGGTGCGCCGCGAGAGGCCCCCGGGGAGAAGCAGCCCCCACGGCCCGAAATGGCGGCCAGTTGCAAGAAAGTCCCGCCCATCCACCCCTAACCTCGGCGTGTCGTGGGACTTTCCTGCAATCCG
>NZ_JBHTSF010000330.1:0-1598 GCF_042795295.1 Streptomyces sp. NPDC056486 | reverse complement strand
CTTCCGCAGCGGCCCCGGCGAAGGCCGGGGCCGCGCGCCCCGCCCCGAGCCGCTAGTCACCCTTCTCGTTCCCTGGAGCCTTCGCTGCCCCCGCACGCCACGCCCCTGATCACCGTCATCATCGCCAGCCGCCTGCGCGAGGACCGCCGCGGCTACCTGAGCGCCATGCACGCCAGCCTCACCCGGCAGACCGTGCCCTGGGAGGCTTCTCTACGTTCAGTGTGTCTCATGAGACATCGACGAGGACGAGGCTTACCAGCTCGGACTCCTGAAGCGTTCGATGAGGCACCGCAGCCCGTGAACTCCGCGAAGCCGGGCAGGTCGTTGACCCGCGCGACGCCCAGATCGAGCGGCTGAAGAAGGCCAATGCCGAGCTGAGGGCACGCGTGACCGCCCGTGACGCGCGGGTAGAGGAACTGACCGCGTTCAGGGCCCTGGCCGTTTCGCGGCTGGCCGCCCAGCACGAGGAGATCGAAAGCCTCCGTGCACAGATCACCTCGGGCGCCACGGTCCGTGTGCTGCCGACAACGGCCGACCGTACAGCCCCCTACGGATCATGCAGTTGACCGGGCGCGACTCCTCACCCGCGCCCGCGGGGCCGCACCACCGGGTGGAGGGCAGCGCCGAGCGCCGCGGCGGGGCGAACTCATCGGGACAGGCGCAGGTTCCAGCCGGTGAGCCCTTGGTCGTCGTCGTAGCGCACCAGCGCCGGGGTGTACGCCTCCGGCGCCGGACGCCCGGCCTGGAACGTTGAGGTGCCCAAGGAATCTGGCAGCGCTCCGAGGCGTGCGCCCGTCTCAACCTGTCGGTTGTCTAACAGATTTACCTTGCCCCCTCTCGGGTCCCGACCGCCCCACAGTCGAACGATTACACGATTTATGGCTTTGTTTATCGGCACAGTCGATCGGGGAGGAGCAGGGCGGCTGCCGGATTCGCGGGCCAGGGGAATCGTATGTGGGGGGAACCGTGGGGCTCCAGGAAAAAGCAGAAGAGCTTTTCCCGAAAGTGTTCCTTGTCGTCACCGGTGAGGCTGCACACGTGGTCAAGAGGGCCGATGGCTTCTCCTCTCCCACAACGTGGCGTTGGTACCAGGGGACGCAAGCGGTCGCGGGTGCCACGGTCGCCAGCATGATTCCTGGAGTAGCCAAGCTCCCGGCCATGGCCGGTTCGCTGGTCTTCACTTACCGGAAGATGGCGCACACCGCCTGGGGGATCGGTCATCACCTCAATGCCTCGATCGACCCGATGGACGATGTGCTGGTCATCACCGGCCGGTGGACCGGCGCGATCAAGAAGGATGCGCTCAGCGCCGTGTCCTTCGGTGTTCCGCTTGCGGCGACGGCTCTGACTGCAGCGGGAAGTATCGACAAGGAAGCAGCTATCGTCCATCTCCTGAAGGAGAATTACCCTGGTTTCGCCAGGATGTGGGGCGAGAAGATCGCCGATGAGGCAGCGAAGCAGAGTATGACTCGGCTGGCCGTTCCAGTGGGATTCGCGGCATTGAGCGGTGGGCCAGGCCGCCTACGAGGCCAGATTCGGCCATGTTTTCGTGCTCTGCCTGGACGGCAGCCGCCCGGACGACGCCCTGGACCGCACCC
>NZ_JBHTSF010000329.1:0-1627 GCF_042795295.1 Streptomyces sp. NPDC056486 | reverse complement strand
GAGCCCCAGCGAACACCGGGAAACGGGCCGCCAGTTCACGGCCCATACCGAGCCGCTGCGAACCCTGACCCGAGAACAAGAAACCCAACAGCCCGTCGGCGACGGAACCCGTCACCACACCCGCCGCCTGCCTGCCCTCGGCCAGCGCGGTCAGAGCAGCCAGCCGGGTCTCCGCATCGTCCGCGACGACAACCGCGCGCTGTTCCAGCGAGGCCCGCGTCGTCGCGAGGGAGAAGCCGACGTCCACAGGATTCAGGTCGCTCACGCCGGAGATCAGCCGTGCTGCCTGCTCCCGCAACGCTTCGGCACTGTGGGCCGACAGCACCCACGGCGCAAGCCCGACCGGGACGGACGCCACGGCAGGAGTCGGCTCCTCGACTTCCGGCGCCTGCTCGATGATGGTGTGCGCGTTCGTGCCGCTGAACCCGAACGACGACACACCGAACCGGCGCGGCCGCTCGGTGTCCGGCCAGGGGCGGGCCTCAGTCAGAAGCTCGACGTCGCCGGTCGACCAGTCGACCTGTGAGGTCGGCTCATCCACATGGAGCGTCTGTGGCAGCAGACGGTGCTGCATCGCCATGACCATCTTGATCACACCCGCCACACCTGCGGCAGCCTGCGTGTGACCGATGTTGGACTTCACCGAGCCGAGCCACAACGGCTCACCGGTACGGTCCTGGCCGTAGGTGGCGAGCAACGCCTGGGCCTCGATCGGGTCGCCGAGCGTGGTGCCGGTGCCGTGTGCCTCCATGGCGTCCACGTCGGCCGGAGTCAGGCCCGCACTCGCCAACGCCTGGCGAATGACCCGCTGCTGCGAGGGACCGTTCGGCGCGGTCAGCCCGTTGGACGCGCCATCCTGGTTCACCGCCGAACCACGTACCACCGCAAGCACCTGGTGGCCATTGCGCCGAGCATCCGAAAGCCGCTCCACGAGCAGCATGCCGACACCCTCACCCCAGCCGGTGCCATCGGCGGCATCGGCGAACGCCTTGACACGGCCGTCCACGGCGAGGCCGCGCTGACGGCTGAACTCGATGAACGAGCCCGGCGTCGACATCACCGACACGCCACCGACCAGCGCCAGTTCGCACTCACCCTTGTGCAGCGCGTTCACCGCCAAGTGGAGCGCGACCAACGATGACGAGCACGCCGTGTCCACCGTCACCGCAGGGCCTTCAAAGCCATACGTGTACGAAAGCCGGCCGGAGATGACGCTCGCCGAAATGCCGGTGCCCGCGTACCCCTCGACTTCCTTCTGTGCGGCCATCAACAGCGCCGCGTAGTCCTGGCCGTTCGTACCGACGAACACACCCGACCGGCCGCCCCGCAGCGAGGTCGGGTCGATGCCCGCCCGCTCGAACGCCTCCCAGGAGGTCTCAAGGAGCAGCCGCTGCTGGGGGTCCATCGCCGCGGCCTCACGCGGCGAGATCCCGAAGAAGCCCGGGTCGAAGTCCGCGACGCCGTCCAGAAAGGCGCCCATACGGCTGTAGGTGGTGCCCGACTGCTCGGGGTCGGGGTCGTAGAGCGACTCCACGTCCCAGCCGCGGTCCGTCGGGAACTGCGACACCGCGTCGCCGCCCCCGGCCACCAAACGCCACAAGTCCTCCGGCGACTCGACGCCGCCCGG
>NZ_JBHTSF010000327.1:0-1659 GCF_042795295.1 Streptomyces sp. NPDC056486 | reverse complement strand
ATGCTGGAATGACACGACTTCGGCGGTACGCTTGAGCCCCGCTACATTGTCGGCGCGGAATCACTTGACCAGTGAGCTATTACGCACTCTTTCAAGGGTGGCTGCTTCTAAGCCAACCTCCTGGTTGTCTCTGCGACTCCACATCCTTTCCCACTTAGCGTACGCTTAGGGGCCTTAGTCGATGCTCTGGGCTGTTTCCCTCTCGACCATGGAGCTTATCCCCCACAGTCTCACTGCCACGCTCTCACTTACCGGCATTCGGAGTTTGGCTAAGGTCAGTAACCCGGTAGGGCCCATCGCCTATCCAGTGCTCTACCTCCGGCAAGAAACACGTGACGCTGCACCTAAATGCATTTCGGGGAGAACCAGCTATCACGGAGTTTGATTGGCCTTTCACCCCTAACCACAGGTCATCCCCCAGGTTTTCAACCCTGGTGGGTTCGGTCCTCCACGACCTCTTACAGCCGCTTCAACCTGCCCATGGCTAGATCACTCCGCTTCGGGTCTTGAGCGCGCTACTGAATCGCCCTATTCGGACTCGCTTTCGCTACGGCTTCCCCACACGGGTTAACCTCGCAACGCACCGCAAACTCGCAGGCTCATTCTTCAAAAGGCACGCAGTCACGACGTACAGCACAAGTGCTGCACGCGACGCTCCCACGGCTTGTAGGCACACGGTTTCAGGTACTATTTCACTCCGCTCCCGCGGTACTTTTCACCATTCCCTCACGGTACTATCCGCTATCGGTCACCAGGGAATATTTAGGCTTAACGGGTGGTCCCGCCAGATTCACACGGGATTTCTCGGGCCCCGTGCTACTTGGGTGTCTCTCAAACGAGCCGTTGATGTTTCGACTACGGGGGTCTTACCCTCTACGCCGGACCTTTCGCATGTCCTTCGCCTACATCAACGGTTTCTGACTCGTCTCACAGCCGGCAGACTGTGAAAGAGAGATCCCACAACCCCGCACACGCAACCCCTGCCGGGTCTCACACGTATACGGTTTGGCCTCATCCGGTTTCGCTCGCCACTACTCCCGGAATCACGGTTGTTTTCTCTTCCTGCGGGTACTGAGATGTTTCACTTCCCCGCGTTCCCTCCACACTGCCTATGTGTTCAGCAGCGGGTGACAGCCCATGACGACTGCCGGGTTTCCCCATTCGGAAACCCCCGGATCAAAGCCTGGTTGACGACTCCCCGGGGACTATCGTGGCCTCCCACGTCCTTCATCGGTTCCTGGTGCCAAGGCATCCACCGTGCGCCCTTAAAAACTTGGCCACAGATGCTCGCGTCCACTGTGCAGTTCTCAAACAACGACCAACCACCCGTCACAGCCCGCCGAAGCAGACTTTTACCGGGGTCGGCAGTGAAGGCAGCCATACGGCCATACCTTCAGATACCCAACAGCGTGCCCGGCCCGACCAATCAAGACTCTGTTTTCCACGCCGAAGCAGTACTTACAGGTCCAACCGATCGTGCCGAATAGTCAACGTTCCACCCATGAGCTAACCACCGCCGAACATTTGCCGACGTAGTGGCTCTGGATTCCTTGCGGAATCTAGATGCTCCTTAGAAAGGAGGTGATCCAGCCGCACCTTCCGGTACGGCTACCTTGTTACGACTTCGTCCCAATCGCCAGTCCCACCTTCGACAGCTCC
>NZ_JBHTSF010000326.1:0-1728 GCF_042795295.1 Streptomyces sp. NPDC056486 | reverse complement strand
AGCAACTGGACGACGTCCTACGCCCCAAAACCGACGCCGCCTGGAACCTCCACCACGCCACCCGCCACCTCAACCTCGACGCCTTCATCCTCTACTCGTCGCTCTCGGGCACGTTGGGCGCCCCCGGCCAGGCCAACTACGCGGCGGCGAACGCGTGCCTGGACGCGCTCGCCCACCACCGCCAGACGCTGGGGCTGCCCGGAACGAGCCTCGCGTGGGGCCTGTGGGCCGAGCACAGTGGAATGACAGGGCACCTCACGGAGGCGGACGTCGCCCGCATCACCCGGTCCGGGTTTCCTCCTCTGGCGACGGACGAAGCACTGGCCTTCCTCGATGCCGCGCTGGTCACGTCCGAACCGGCTCCGGTGCTTGCCCGCATCAGCCCTCCGGCACTGCAGGCCCTGGCCCGCAACGAGACGCTCCCACCGCTCCTGCGTGATCTCGTACGAGCCCCGGCACCCGCGCGCACGGCCGGTGCGAGGGGCGCCGCCGCACCGGCCGAGGCCCTGCGCGGCGGCAGTGACGCCGGTGCTTCACTCAAGGAACGTCTGGCGGACCTGCCCGAGCGCGACCGCACCGAGCAGGTGCTCTCGCTGGTCCGGGCCGCCGCCGCCGCCGTTCTGGCTCACCCTGACCCCGAACTCATCGACGCCCGGCAGCCGTTCAAGGAGCTGGGGTTCGACTCGCTGACCACAGTCCAACTGCGCAACCACCTCAGCCGCGTCACCGGCATCCGGCTCCCCAGCACCCTGGCCTTCGACCATCCGACGCCGCACGACCTGACGGACCACCTTCTGCGCCAACTCACCCCACGGACGGATGCGACGACGGGCCTAGCCGCCACCGCCAACACCACCGCGACAGCGGGCCTCGGCGAACCGATCGCCGTCGTGGGCATGGGCTGCCGCTTCCCGGGAGGCGTCAACTCACCCGCTCAGCTCTGGAGGTTGGTGACCCAGGGCCGGGACGCCGTCGGCCCCTTCCCCACCGACCGCGGCTGGGACCTGACGCGGCTCTTCGACACCGACGCCGACACCGATGCCGACCGGCCGGGAACCTCCACGGTGCGCCGAGGCGGTTTCCTCTACGATGCCGATCAGTTCGATGCGGGGTTCTTCAACATCTCCCCCCGCGAAGCGAAGGCCATCGACCCGCAGCAGCGCCTGCTGCTCGAGGTCACCTGGGAGGCCCTGGAGGACGCGGGCATCGACCCCACCACCCTCGCCGGCTCCCAGACCGGCGTCTTCACCGGCCTGTCCCCCAACCACTACGGCGCCCACGGCGACACCGACCTGGAGGGCCACCTCCTGACCGGCACCATCCCCGCCGTCGCCTCCGGCCGCATCGCCTACACCCTGGGCCTGCACGGCCCCGCGCTCACCGTCGACACCGCCTGCTCCTCCTCCCTGGTCGCCGTCCACCTCGCCTGCCAGGCCCTGCGCAACAGCGAATGCGACATGGCCCTCGCCGGCGGCGCCACCGTCATGGCCACCCCGGAAGTCTTCACCGAATTCAGCCGCCAGGGCGGCCTCGCCCCCGACGGCCGCTGCAAAGCCTTCGCCGCCGAAGCCGACGGAACCGGCTGGAGCGAAGGCGCCGGCGTCATCGTCCTGCAACGCCTCAGCGACGCCCGGGCCCAGGGACAGCACATCCTCGCCCTCATCCCCGGCTCCGCCGTCAACCAGGACGGCGCCAGCAACGGCCTCACCGCCCCCAACGGCCCCGCCC
>NZ_JBHTSF010000325.1:0-1808 GCF_042795295.1 Streptomyces sp. NPDC056486 | reverse complement strand
GTGTGCAGGGACAGCACACCGAGCAGGAACCGGCGCCCGGCGTCCATGTAGACGGAGGCGTTGAACGCGTCAAGGTCCGCGTCGAGCGCGGTGAGTTCCATGCCGAGGACGCGGGTGGCGATGTAGTTGACGTGGAAGGGGTGCGCGGCGGTGTCGAGGAGGTGCCAGGTGTTCTCGGCACGGTCGACGACGACCTTGAGGTAGGGGTGCCCTGCCAGGACGCCGGAGAGCGTACGGAAGAGCGGCAGGGAGAGGTTCTCGCCGACGACCGTGCGGTCGGTGGCCGGTTCGGCGGCGCCGGCGAGCAGCTGGGCGCTCATGCGGAGACCTTCTCGGATCGTGCGGCGGGCAGTACCCGGGGCAGGGCGTCCACCAGGGTCTCGAAGTCGCGGAGCACCGTCCGCGGGTCGGTGGCGGACAGCAGGCACAGGGCCGCCATGGTGTTGGCGCCCGCGGCAGGGTCGTAGACCGGCACGATGCTGCCGTCGCGGAGCGAACTCTCCTCGACCACCGACAGTTCGCTGCCCCGGCTGAGGGGCACGCGCGTCGAGACGGCGGGGAAGTCCCAGACCTTGCGGTCCTGCCAGGCCTCGCCCCGGCCGTCGACCGCGAGGACGACGAGGGAGCCTGCCGCGCCGCGCGCCTGCGCAGGGGTCAGGGCCTGCTCGGGCCACTGGACCTGGTGCCCGATGAGGTGGTCGACGAGCATGCCGACGAGGTCGAGCCCGAAGACCTCCTCGATCTGGGGCACCGTCATCGCGCCGCCGAACCGGGCGGCCGTCTCGATCAGCCACATGCTGCCGTCCGCGCCGAGCTTGATCTCGGTGTGGGTCCCGCAGTCACGCAGGCCGAGGGCGTCGACGGCACGGCGCGCGAGATCCACGATCCGGTCCTGGGCGTCCTGGGAGAGCAGGGCGGGGGTGATGCCCGCGCGCTCGGTGAACGGCTCGATGGTCGGCATCCGGCCGCTGAGGCAGACCGGGTGGAAGGTGCCGTCCGTCACGACGCCCTCGACGCTGACGTAGTCGCCCCAGCCGGGCTCGTCGAACCAGGCCGACGCGGTGCCGGTCACGATCTGTTCGACCACGAAGTCCGCTTCGGCCTCGGCCACATGAAGCTCCGCGTACCCCAACTGGGCTGATTCGGCCATTACTTCACGGGACCGGTCCCAGGCAGCGGACACCTCATGCGGGGAGAGGATGATCTGGTGCGCGGTGGACCCCGCGCTCCAGGCCGCTTTGAGGAGCAGCGGGCAGGGCAGCGACCGGGCCGCCGCGTGCAGCTCAGCCTCGGTGGCGACGGGACGGAACTCGGGCTGCGGCAGGCCGTGTTCCTGCCAGGTGCGCCGCATCAGCCGCTTGTCCCGGGCGAGCGCGGCGGCGCTGCCCGCCCCCGCGAGGCCGAGCGCCTCGCACGCCTCGGCGACGGCCACGACCGCGTACTCGGAGAAGGTGAGCACCGCGTCGGCGCCCACGGCTCTGGCCTCCGAGACGATCAGGGACACCAAGTCGGAGCGCTGCGCGTCCGAAGGCGTCACGATCGAGGCGCACAGTCTCCGGGCTGAGCCTTCCACGGCAGGAGGAAGAGCGCTGAGCGCCAGCAGGTGTACTTCCGCCTTCGCGGCCGTCCGGGACAGGACGTGGCCGAGCGGCGGACCACCCTTGGCATGCACCAACAGCACCTTGCTCACTGAAGTTCGTCTCCATTCATCCGGTGGGTTGCGGGGTGTGTTCACCCGCTCACTCAAGGGGACCAGGTGTCAGGGGCCCGCAACGCCACCGTGGGCGCCCGCGACTCAGGCAAATGCC
>NZ_JBHTSF010000324.1:0-1870 GCF_042795295.1 Streptomyces sp. NPDC056486 | reverse complement strand
CAGCCCATCCGGGTGGTGCGAGGCCCTCCTCACATGCACGTACGCGTGCCCTGAGCAGCCCCAACCCGGGCCCCCACAACTTCAGTTGCGAAAACCGGGCCCCTGGATCACAGTTGGAGCAGCGGCAGAGCTGCGCCCCCACCGGGGGCGGCGGACCTGCCGCTTTGTGTTGCCCGTGCTTCCCCCTTCTGATGACAGGGAGTGTCCATGTGTCCATCCTGACCTTCCCCGACGCGGAACGGCTCGTCGTCGACTTCCTCAAGAACCGTGCGGAGCTCGCCGGTTCGGTCGTCGACAACAGGCCGCCCGCCGGGTTCGACGGCACCCAGAAGGCCGTTCTCGTCTCCCGCGTCGGTGGCGCGTGGGTCGACGACCGCCATCTCGACCAGCCGCTGCTCGACTTCGAGGTCTACGGCCCGGACAAGTCCACCGCGCACGGCATCTCCCTCGCCGCCCGTGCCTGTGTGCTCGAACTGACCGGCACCTCGTACGGCGGGGCGGTCGTCACCGACATCACCGAGACGGACGGGCCGCGCTGGCTGCCCGACTACAACCGTCCGGCGGGCAGCCGGTATCTGTCGACGGTGCGGATTTCCATCCGTCCCGCGTAGATCCCCGCGCCGCCCGGCGCTCTTTCACGGCGCTTCCCCGCGCCTTTCTCGCATCTGCAGGCCCTGCCGGTCCCGGCGGGGCCTTCGTCGTATCCGGGACCTGAGGTCCCGCAACCATCCGAGGAGTACACATGGCAGGCAACAACGGCAAGGAGATCCGCGTCGCCGGTACCGGACGCGTTCTGATCGCGCCCTCCGGTACCGACGCCCCGGCCAACGCCACCGACAACTGGGGCACTGAGTGGACGGACCTCGGTTACACCACGACCGACGGCATCAAGTTCAACAAGAAGGACAAGATCGACCCGGTCGACACCTGGCAGTCGGTGAGTCCGGCGCGGTTCATCTACTCCGACCGCGACCTCACCGTGAAGTTCCAGCTGCTGCAGCTGAACAAGGCGAACCTCGCCTTCTTCATGGGCGGCGGCGCGGTGACCGTGACGGCGCCCGCGGAGCCGCCCACGGTGCTGGCGGAGGACCTCAAGGAGTTCTCGTACGACCTCGCCCACACCCCGGCCCCGGACGAGCGGGCGCTCGGCATCGAGTTCACGGACGGTGCGGCCAAGTACCGCTTCGTGATCCCGCGCGGGCAGGTCACCGAGACGGAGGAGATCTCGCTGACCCGGACCGGTGCGGTGAAGCTGGGCGTGACGTTCACGGCGCTCGCCAAGAACGACCAGTCGGCGCTGGCCAGCTTCCGCATCAAGGAACTGTCCTCGTCCTACTCTTAGGCGCCGGCCTGACCAACTCGCTTTGAAGCGAACGTAGTTGCTCGATCGCAAGAGACGGTCGCGCTTGCGCGCGACCGAGTGAGATCCCCTCGACGCCCGGCCCGTGCCCCCCGGTACGGCCGGGCGTCGCCTTGCCGAAGGAGAGACCCGTGTCCGGCTTCAACGTCAACGCCGCCCGCGCCCAGCGCCTCGAAGCGCTCGGCCGGGCCTGGACCTTCGAGCTCGACTCCGACAGCTTCGAGCTGCCGACCGAGCTGACCCGCACCACCGCGCGCAAGCTGCGCGACCTCGACGACAACGACGTCGACGGCCTGCTCGAACTGCTCCTCGGTGAGACGCAGTTCGCCCGCTTCGAGCGGCACGACGTCACGATGCAGGACATCGCGGCGATCCTGGAGGCGTACGGCAAGGAGACCGGGCTCGGCCTGGGGGAAGACTGAGCCTCGGCGTGTTCGTCGACGAACACGCCCCCGCCCTCGCGGCTAGCCAGCGCGCATTATACGGCCTCGACCATAATGGCAGGCACAC
>NZ_JBHTSF010000323.1:0-1939 GCF_042795295.1 Streptomyces sp. NPDC056486 | reverse complement strand
GGCTGCGGGGCGCTGCCCGCAGCCCGACGGGCCTCGGCGATGAGCTGGGCGGTGCGCGTGGCGGTACCGCTGGGGGCGTCGGCCTTGTTCGGGTGGTGCAGCTCGACGACCTCGACGGACTCGAAGTACGGCGCCGCGATCTGCGCGAACTTCATGGTGAGGACCGCGCCGATGGAGAAGTTCGGGGCGATCAGGACGCCCGTCTTCGGCGATGCGGCCAGCGAGGTCTCCAGCTGCGCGACGCGCTCATCGGTCCAGCCCGTCGTACCGACCACGGCGTGGATGCCGTGCCGCACGCAGAAGTCCAGGTTGCCCATCACCGCGTCGGGGTTGGTCAGTTCGACCACGACCTGGGCGCCGGTCTCCACCAGCGTGTCCAGCTTGTCGCCCCGGCCGAGTGCGGCGACCAGTTCCAGGTCGTCGGCGGCTTCGACGGCTCGGACGGCCTCGGAGCCGATCCGGCCCTTGGCTCCGACGACCGCCACGCGCAGCTTGCTCATGTGCCTGATTCCTTAAGGGGTTTAAGGGGTTTAGGAGACCGCTTCGTGCAGGCGGGCGGCCTGCTTGTCCTTGAGCGGGCCGATGGCCGACAGGGACGGACGGTGGCCCAGGACATCGCGGGCGACCTCACGGACGTCGTCCGGGGTGACCGCCGCGATCCTGGCCAGCATGTCGTCGACCGACATCTGCTCGCCCCAGCACAGCTCGCTCTTGCCGATACGGTTCATCAGCGCCCCGGTGTCCTCGAGGCCGAGGACGGTGGAGCCCGCGAGCTGGCCGATCGCACGGCCGATCTCGTCGTCGCTCAGACCGTTCTGCGCGACGTCGTCGAGTTCGTCGCGGCAGATCTTCAGTACGTCGTGCACCTGGCTCGGCCGGCAGCCCGCGTACACGCCGAAGAGACCGGTGTCGGCGAAGCCCGACGTGTACGAGTACACGCTGTAGGCCAGACCGCGCTTCTCCCTGACCTCCTGGAAGAGGCGGGACGACATGCCGCCGCCGAGGGCGGTGTTCAGGACGCCCATGGCCCAGCGGCGCTCGTCCGTGCGGGCCAGGCCCGGCATGCCGAGGATGACGTGGGCCTGCTCGGTCTTGCGGTTGATGACCTCGACACGGCCCGCCGTGCGCAGAGCTCGCGAGCCCTGACGCGGAACGATGGGCGTCGCGTCAGTGCGGTGGAGGGCGCCGGCCTTCTCGAAGGCGGCACGGACCTGCCGTACGACCTTGTTGTGGTCGACGTTGCCCGCGGCCGCGACCACCAGGTGGGTCGGGTCGTAGTGCTTCTTGTAGAAGCGGCGGATCCGGTCCGCGTTGAGGGCGTTGACCGTCTCCTCGGTACCCAGGACAGGGCGGCCGAGAGGAGTGTCGCCGAGCATCGTGTGCGCGAACAGGTCGTGCACGCAGTCGCCCGGGTCGTCCTCGGTCATCGCGATCTCTTCGAGGATGACGCCGCGCTCGGCGTCGACGTCCTCCTGGCGGATCAGGGAGCCCGTCAGCATGTCGCAGACGACGTCGATGGCGAGCGGCAGGTCGGTGTCGAGCACGCGTGCGTAGTAGCACGTGTACTCCTTCGCCGTGAAGGCGTTCATCTCGCCGCCGACCGCGTCGAGCGCGGCCGAGATGTCGAGGGCGCTGCGCTTCTTGGTGCCCTTGAAGAGCAGGTGCTCCAAGTAGTGCGTGGCGCCGTTCAGGGCCGGGGTCTCGTCACGGGATCCGACGTTCGCCCAGATCCCGAAGGTCGCCGAGCGTACGGAGGGCAGGGTCTCGGTGACGACGCGCAGGCCGCCCGGCAGTGTCGTACGGCGGACCGTGCCGATGCCGTCCTTGCCCTTGAGGAGGGTTTGGGTACGGGCGAGGGGGCCCGGCGCCCCCGGGGGGGGGGGCCGGCGCGGGGGGGGAGAAGAACGGGGGGGGTGTTAAAAAAAAACAACCCCCACGA
>NZ_JBHTSF010000322.1:0-2144 GCF_042795295.1 Streptomyces sp. NPDC056486 | reverse complement strand
CCGCTTTCACGCGGCGCGGCCCCCGCGAGAGCTCAGGTACCGGCGAGCGGCATCGCCGCCGCGACCAGACGACCGTGTGCCGCCGCCTTGTCCAGGGCGTCGCGCATCAGGTCCTCGCGGTGCTGGCGGCCGATGGAGCCGACCGGCGCCGCGAACAGGAGCACCGTCTGCAGCTTGTTGGCCGCGGCCCGCCAGGCGTCGGTGACCTGGAGCGGGTGGTGGGCCTGCCACCAGGCGACGGGGGACCCTTCCCCAAGCGCTCGGCTTCGCTCGTGCAGGGGAGACCCCATCCCTGCGCCGGGCTGGAGCACGGCGTGCAGCTGGCCCGCGGCGAGCAGCACCGACCAGCCGTGCAGCACCGGTGGTACGCCGTCGAGCGAGGCCACCGGCGAGAAGCCCTGCTCGACCAGGAGCTGCAGGAAGTTGTCGCCGCCGGGCGCGGTGCCGGGGCGTGCGATGGCGCCGGTCGGCTCGACGACGAGCGCGGGCCGCAGCTCGCCTTCGATGAGGACGAGACCGCTGGTCACGCCGAGAACGGCCTGGTCGGGCGCTGCTTCACCGGGACCGGGTCCGGGGACTCCGGCGAGGCCTGTGCCGTCCTCGCCGGTGATCGAGCGCACGGCACCCTGCAGCTGCTCCTCGGAGACCTGGACGATCTGGGAGGGCAGGCAGGTGGCGTGGGCGAAGGCGAGTACGGCGGTCTCGTCGCCGATGAACAGGACCGTGCTGGTGCGTTCCTGTTCCGTGTCGCCCGGGGTGCGGCAGGACGTGCAGTCGTAACTGCCCGGGGCGTTCTCTCCGGCCAGCAGCCGGTCGGCTTCATCGTCGCCGATCTCGGCGCGTACGTCGTCGCCGACGTCGAGCATGCGCGGCACGGGTGGCTCCTCGGAATCGTTGCGTGCGGACCGGGGGTGCCCGGCTCATAAGAAGACAACGGGCGATCAGTGGTGCAAGTCACGCGTGAAGGCGAACGGAATCGAACCATCCACAGCAGAGGGTGAGTTGCCCGGCGGAATCCATCACTCCGCGCCAACACCTTCTGCGTACAAGAAAGTTGCAGCGGTGAGCTGGGTCACACCCTGCTGTGGCGACAGGTCGGCAAATCATGAAATCAGGGAATTTAATGGATGGCTTGAATTCGCCGATACTCCGGGTAACCGGCAACTGGCCTGGAGTGACGAGGAGTTGGTTGATGCCGGGGCGAGCAGGCACCTAGATTCCACCGCCGTGTGCAGCGAGCACCGCTCGGGTACGTCCGCCGGCCGCACCAGCCAGCTCAAGCACCGCGGCACAGAAGTGCCGCACTCCGGCGGACGGGGTGAGCGGGCCTCCGGCGTCAGATGCGCGAGGAGGCCCGGGACATCTGGGGGATCCCGAGTCCTTCGAGAGGGAAATTCATGTCCGCACGTCCCAAGTGCGTTCGCAGGACAGCAGTGATCGGCGGAGCGGCGTTGCTCGCCCCGCTCGGACTGCTCACCGCCACCGGCCAGGCCGGAGCGGCGGACAGCGGAGTGTGGGATCGCATCGCTCAGTGCGAGAGCGGCGGAAACTGGAGCATCAACACCGGGAACGGCTACTACGGAGGACTGCAGTTCTCCGCGTCCACCTGGCGGGCGTACGGCGGAGGAGCCTATGCGGCGACCGCCGACAACGCGTCCAAGGCGCAGCAGATCTCTGTCGCCGCGAAGGTCCAGCGTGCTCAGGGGTGGGGCGCCTGGCCCAGTTGCTCGGCGCGTGCGGGTGCGTCCGGCAGCGCGCCGGGGGCGGCAGCCGCGCCGGCAGCCCCCAAGGCTGCGAAGGCTGCGAAGGCGCCCAAGGCTGCGAAGGCGCCCAAGGCTGTCAAAGCACCCAAGGCGGCCGAACAGCGGTCCGCCAAGCCGCAGAGGCGTGCGCCGAGTCATGTCGACCGCGGCTCCGGGCGCGGTGACTACACCGTTCGGGCGGGGGACACCCTCAGCCGGATCGCGGCGGCACACGGCGCCAACTGGCACAAGGTGTACGCCGCCAACAAGGCGGTCATCGGCGGGAATCCGAATGTGATCCTGCCCGGGCAGCGGCTCGATCTCTGAGTTCTCCCCCTCGGGGGCGGGGGGCCCGCCGGGGGGGCCGCCCGGGGGGGGGCGGCGGCCGGGGGGGGCGCCGGG
>NZ_JBHTSF010000321.1:0-2195 GCF_042795295.1 Streptomyces sp. NPDC056486 | reverse complement strand
GCTCGTGCATTTACCGCACCATCCAGGGCCACGGATTTCCTGCGCGAACACTTTGTCATCGACCTCGTGTTCCCTGTGCCGACCCTGTCAGGAACGTCACTCGTTCCCGCGCATCCGCCCGCAGCACATTTATCGCCGGCCGGATTCGCTTTACGCATTTACTCCGGCCCGTTCTCGCGATTCTCCGCGCTGTGCTTCCGCTGCGGAAATTCCTTGGTACGTGCCGCATCAAGGAAGGTTCCGCATGAACCGCACACGCACGAACGACCGCTCCTACCGCTCCGGCTCTGGTTCCGGCTCCGGCTCCGGCCGTAGCGGGAACCGCTACGGCGCGCCGTCCGGCGGCCGCTCCGGTGGCTCCAACCGTTCGGGCGGCTACGGGCGCCGACCGTCCGCGCCCCAGGGCGAGTTCGCCCTGCCGGTCACGGTCACCCCCGCGCTCCCCGCCGTCGAGGCGTTCGCCGATCTCGCGATGCCGGCGCCGCTGCTCACCGCGCTCGAGCGCGAAGGCATGAGCGTGCCGTTCCCGATCCAGGGGGCGACGCTGCCCAACTCCCTCGCGGGCCGCGACGTACTCGGCCGCGGCCGCACCGGTTCGGGCAAGACCCTCGCCTTCGGACTCGCGATGCTCGCCCGTACGGAAGGCCAGCGCGCCGAGCCGCGCCAGCCGCTTGCCCTGGTCCTCGTCCCCACCCGCGAACTGGCCCAGCAGGTCACCGACGCGCTCACGCCGTACGCCCGCGCCCTGAAGCTGAAGCTCGCCACGGTGGTCGGCGGCATGTCGATCGGCAGGCAGGCCGGTGCGCTGCGCTCGGGCGCCGAAGTCGTCGTGGCCACGCCCGGCCGGCTCAAGGACCTCATCGATCGCGGCGACTGCAGGCTGAACCAGGTCGGCATCACCGTCCTGGACGAGGCCGACCAGATGGCCGACATGGGCTTCATGCCCCAGGTCACCGCGCTGCTCGACCAGGTGCGCCCCGAGGGCCAGCGGATGCTGTTCTCGGCCACGCTCGACCGCAACGTCGACCTGCTGGTCCGCCGTTACCTCTCCGACCCGGTGGTCCACTCCGTCGACCCGTCGGCCGGCGCGGTCACCACGATGGAACACCACGTGCTGCACGTGCACGGCGCGGACAAGCACCGGGCGACGACCGAGATCGCGGCCCGCGACGGCCGGGTGATCATGTTCCTGGACACCAAGCACGCCGTCGACCGGCTCACCGAGCACCTCCTGAGCAGCGGCGTCCGCGCCGCCGCCCTGCACGGCGGGAAGTCGCAGCCGCAGCGCACGCGGACCCTGTCCCACTTCAAGACCGGTCATGTGACGGTGCTCGTGGCGACCAATGTGGCCGCGCGCGGGATCCACGTCGACAACCTCGACCTGGTCGTGAACGTCGACCCGCCCACCGACCACAAGGACTACCTCCACCGCGGCGGCCGTACGGCCCGCGCCGGTGAGTCCGGCAGCGTCGTCACCCTGGTCACGCCGAACCAGCGCCGCGACATGAGCCGGCTGATGGCCGCCGCGGGCATCACCCCGCAGACGGCCCAAGTGCGCTCCGGAGACGAAGAGTTGAGCCGCATCACCGGCGCCCAGGCCCCTTCGGGGATCCCGGTCACCATCACGATGCCGGCCGCGGAGCGCCCCCGGCGCGGCGGTTCCCCCTCCTCCCGGGGCCGCCGCAGCCGCAGCGCCCAGGACCGGCGCACCGACCGTGCCCCGCGTCGCCCCGCTCAGGGCCCTTCCGCATCCAGCTCGGCGGCCTAGAGCCTTCGCGCGTCGATCGCCTCAACTCTGTCAGCCGTCCCCCTCCTCGCCTGTGAGGCACCATGCGCTGCGTCATCGCCCGTTTCCCGTTCGACCTCACCAAGGGTGGAGTCCTTGAAGCGATGAAGGGCATCAAGCCCGAGCCCGTCACGGGTGACTCCGTCATCATCGGCCGCCGCCACTACCCCATCAAGCAGGTGGGCGCGGTCATCACCCGGCAGGACCGGCGTGACTTCAGCGCCGGGGAAGTCACCCGCGCCATGACGCTCCTCGGCTTCACCTGCCGCACGCCTTCCGAGGACGCGGCCCCGCGCGACCTCACCCCGCTCCAGACGGCGTCGGCGATGCTCGGCGCCTCCACTCCCGTGTAGCGGGAGACGCACGACACAGCACCAGAACAGCAAGAAGGGCCCCACCGGCGCGCCGG
>NZ_JBHTSF010000320.1:0-2381 GCF_042795295.1 Streptomyces sp. NPDC056486 | reverse complement strand
TCGCCTATGTTGCGCGCAGCATCAGATGAAGCCGACAGCTTCCCGGACCGACCGTGATTCCGAGCCGGGTATCTGGGGCAGAAGAGGGATAGCTCTGGACCTTAGGCGGCGCCTTGCATGACGCGCACTTCGTTGGCAGTCGCCCCAAGTCGGTCCAAGGTCTCGGTACGGTCCAGCTTCACCTGGCTTCGCGGTAGTCCTTGTGCGGGACGACGACAAGCCGACCACCGGCCTCGGCGACCAGCGAGTCCGACCCCGTCCAGTTACGGCAACAGTCGCCAGGGCCTCATCTCCCAATTTCGGCAGTGAGTTGCGTCTTCTGACCTGCACGTCGGTTACAAGCTGCGGTGATGGTTTGCGAGGCCTCGCAGTTCTTTGGCCACAGGGTTAGGCCCGTACGCCATCAGAGTGCGAAGTGCACTGACCTCCTGCGCTCCCTCCCAGACGCCGTTCGAGGGCGCGAGGAAGGGGATCACGGCAACGCCACGGCTGGTGAACGGCTCGCTGTAGAGGTACTTCATCCCGCCGGGGCCGCAGAGGTACCCCCGTGCCTTCGTGGTCAGGGCAAGGTCAGCGAGCCGCAGTGACCGGTCCTGCCTCACCGCGAACTCACTGCTATAAAGAATCCAACCCTTCCAGCCGAGAAGTTCGAGGAGGAGCCGGGTGGATGCCTCCGCGATCACTGCCGTCCTGCCCGTGGCGGCAAACCCGTCACCCACTGCGTCGAGTCCGGATCGCAGAGCAGCCCAGAACGGGCTGCCCCGATAGTGCTGCGACACGGCGACGGGACCGGACAGGATCGGCCAGGCGGGCCTCTCGGATGATGGTCGATCGTCCTCGGGGTAGGTGCGTGGGCAGAGTGAGCCACTGTCGCCTCTGAGGGTCTTCAAGGGCAGCGAGGCGAGCGCGGTGCTGGTACTCGTCTTTAGCGACCACAAAAGCGATCGCGACGCCTCTGAGCTGAGCAGATACATCGCGGACAGCTTCGCGACGCACGATAGCGGCGCTCGCGTTTTCGCTCAGTCAGTCCCTGCCAGGCTTCTGCACCCGCTGGCGCGAGCCCACGACGATCCGGCTTACCGCTCGCGCGGGTGACGCGCACGCCATACACGGCGCGTCCCACAGTCCAGGACCGCTACGAAGATCACGACCAGTTCGCGATCTTCGAGGAGTCTCGTGCCCGCCATTGCCCGCACAGCCATAGAGGTGCAGCTCGCGCGATAACCGGTGGCGGGGTGCCTCCCGGCTGGGGATCGTCAGTCAGGCGAGGCCAGAAGTACCAAGCGGAGTACCGGGGGTTGGTCCAGTACTACCTGCTCGCCCAGGATGTTCACCACCTGGGCCGCCTGCGCTAGGTCATGGAGGCTTCCATGCTCAAGACCTTCGCGAGTAAGCACTCCTGCTCCGTTCGGAAAGTGGCTCGCAGGCTCTATGCGGCCACCGAGACTCCGGATGGTCCCCGGTGGTGTTTGCAGGCCACGGTTCCCCGTGACGGCGGAAGGAAGCCACTGGTCGCCACCTTCGGGGGCATCCCGCTCAAGCGGCAGCGCGCGGCGGAGGTCCTTGACCGGGCACCAGCCACCAAGCGGAGCCGAGGCAATGAGCTGTTGCACCGGCTCCTGGCGGGTGAGTGCGGGAAGCGGACCGGACTTCACGTCCACCACATCCGCAAGCTCGCCGATCTCAAGCGTCCCGGTCGGCCCGACCCTCCGCTCTTGAAGGTGCTCATGGCGAAGCGGCGACGCAAGACCCTGGTGGTCTGCGAAGCCTGTCATCGCGCCATTCATGCAGGTCGGGCCACATCCTCAACCCGGAGATGACCACTGGAGAGCCGGATGCCTGGAAAGCGGGCCCGTCCAGTTCGGGAAGGGGCCGTCGGAAAAGGACCCGAGCCACGGGCACCTCGTCGGCGGCCTACTTCACATCAGTGCCGTGGCAGGGCCGGGTGAACAGCACCGAAGGATGCCCGACGTGAGCGATATCAGCGACATCGACGTCTACCTCGGCCTGGACGTCGGCAAGGGCGAACACCACACCCAAGCACCCCTCTACCTCGCCCGCCGCCGAGCAGACGTCCTCTTCGCCATGCTCCACGACGGAACCTTCTACCAACCACCAACCCCACTCACCCCTTGACCAAAGTCATAGGGGCCCGCATCCATGCGTACATGATCTCAGGGCGGCTCGGAAGCCGGTGTACCTATCCGGTCAGAGCACTAGGGCGTGTCTTCAAAGTGGGCGGAGCCAGAGGAGTGTTGATGCCAGGGTGACGGCGGCTTTGAAGGGCGTCGCGGTTTTTTCGTAACGGGTGGCGATGCCGCGCCATTGCTTGAGGCGGTTGAAGCAGCGTTCGACGATGTTGCGGCGTCGGTAGACCTGCT
>NZ_JBHTSF010000319.1:0-2510 GCF_042795295.1 Streptomyces sp. NPDC056486 | reverse complement strand
TCGCCCGGTCTGTACGCGGTAGGTGTCCATGAGTTCGCCCCAGCTGCCGCCGTACTGCTCGCACATGTAGCGCAGGACGTCTGTGCCATCGACCAGCGGACCGAGCTCGGAGTGCAGTGCCTCGTACGGTGTGCCCTCCAGCTGGCCGGGGCCCTTGTTCACGTCGCAGTCGACGACCAGCAGGCCCGAAGGCCTGCACGCAATCGCCGGGTTGGCCGACGGCGAGTAGGCCCACGCCTCGATGACCTTGTTCAGGTCGTTGGTCGCCCACTCACCCCATCGGATCTTGAAGGGGCGAGTGGGGGTGATCAGGTGCGGCTGCTCGTCGATGACGTCGCCGGACTGCGGGCAGTGGGTGCCGCAGGGGTTGACGGGGAACAGATGCCAGCCGCGCTGCCAGGCGGCGACGGCGGAACCGATCAGGTTCACGGCACATCCCACCACAGAGGCTGCTGGCACTTCTCGATCTTCAACATGCCGGCCTCTACCTCACAGTTGCAGACCCTCAACAGGTACAGACCAGCCAATAGGCGAAGCGGCTTCTGTCTCATAAAGGATGGCAATTCAAAGATTACAAAGGTTACTCTCATCGAGTTTTCGCCAGATTTCACACGATGAACGAAAGCAGTGGAGGTAGAGAGTGACAAAGCGGAATAGAAGATTCACGAAGAGGGGGTCTGTGATGTTCGCCCTCATCTTGTCAGCAACGACGATATCCGTCGGGCCGCAGGTCATGGCCGCAGAGAGATGCGTGTTACCTGAAGGCGAGCTGAGCATAAGCGAGTTACCCTCAGGGTCGTCCGCCATCGAGTGTGATGCGATCGGTCGCATGGTGGCGTACGGAAACACGGGGGTCACGGTTCCTCAACCAGGAATGACCGTTGAGGTAGACAGCCTGACCGTCAGTGGAGAGATCGACGGGTTCGCGCTGTCCGTATCCAAGGACGGAATCGTCTCTTACGGCCTGGGCGAGGAAAACACTGAGTCTACCGTCGGCGGCTCCGATGTCCCCGACGACCTGTCGGGGACAGTGACGACACCAGGAGACAAGACCGAGGAATCCGACAGCGACGGCGCAGATGAATCAGATATCCCACAGGAGGGTGACGTCCCGGTCCTAACCGAGGACGACTTCCACACTACCGCGCTTTCGGCGTGCTGGGATGGCGCTTACAAGCACAAGGGATGGGCGGAGTACGGCACATACAACTGGTACATCGGGGACGGAGGAATGCCGGGCGCGCTCAGCCGAACTCAGGCCATGTGGGCATTCACCGAGTCCATCCACAACATCGTTAACCCTAACGTCTGCGGCTACAACGACGGAGTCGACGCCTGGTCCAAGTACAAGGGAACCACCACCTACGAGGCAGACATCAACACCTCGGGAAAATGCACGGACCGAGACGGCAAGAGCACTTGGGATGCCGGAAACCTGCCGTCTGGCACCCTGGCGGTCACATGTTCATTCTCTGCATCACTACCACCGGGCATGAAGGACGACCTCACGGAGGCCGACGTCCGCTTCAACACGCAGGACTACAACTTCACCAACAACCCAACGAGCAGTTGCAGAAACAAGTTCGACATCAGGTCCGTCGGCACCCATGAGGCCGGCCACGCGTTCGGCTTGGGCCACGTTACCGGACGTGATCATGAGAATCTCACGATGCAGCCCTACGTAGGTTCGTGCGAGACCCAGAGCAGGTCGCTCGGCAAGGGAGACATTCTGGGCCTCAAGAAGATCTACACGGACATCCACTAACACGCAGAAACCTGCTAATGGACAAGGAGCAATCTGTGGGCGTAATCGATCGAGGTCGATCCACACGGGCACTGATCGTTGTGGCAGCCATGGCCTCGGTCTTTGGCTGCTCATCCTCCGGCAACGACGGAGATGACGGGAAAGGTCAGTCGGAGGCAGTCTGTGCAAAGCAGGTGAAGTACGAGAACCGGACATACGAAGATATCGCTAAGGTATCGATCACCGTGGGAAAAAAACTGGGGTCGGTGAGTTTTGCACCTTGTGACGACACAGGGGAGCAAGACGGAGGCGAAGAATCCCCCGTAGGGTCGACGGCCTACGCAGTCAAAGGGCTGGACACAGATGTTGCCATTGCCGTCGGCGACAAGGCCGACGAGGCCACCTTGTTCGCCGTGAAGTCTGGCAAGGAGCTGCCCCCCGCAGTGAAGAAGCTCATCGACGCATCCTGACGGCTCGTCCGCTCGGTTGATTGACGATCACGGCCGAAGAGCCTGCCGCTCTTCGGCCGTGAGGCGCTATCGCACGATCCCTGCGGCAGCCGCGGCGGCGAGCCATCCCGCGTACTCGTGCGTGATGCCGTCGTACAGCGCGGCGTCGCTCACGGCGTGCGGGTCACGCGCGTGGAAGAAGGACGCGTTGTCGACCCGACGGCCGCGCAGGTCATCGAGCTTCTCCAGGAACTCGATGCGCTCCCCGAAGCCGACGAACGCCCAGAAGATCGGCAGGCCTGATGCGTCCCTGAGGG
>NZ_JBHTSF010000318.1:0-2643 GCF_042795295.1 Streptomyces sp. NPDC056486 | reverse complement strand
GCCCACGGCAAGGTCTTCTCGGTGGTCGCCCAGGTCCGCGCGAGCACCCGCAACTCGCTGGTGCGCGCGCTCGCCGACGACGCGAACACGACGGTCCTCGACCACATAAAGGTCCTCGAAGGCACGGGCCTCGTCGACTTCGACGAGCTGGCGCGCGACGCGGCATCGGCGAGCCCCGACCCGGTGACCCGCTCCCCGGCCCCACCAAGCCCGACCGACTCTCCGCCAACGGCGACCCCGGTCTCCCCCTCCCCCACGTTCCCGCTGCCGCCGCCGGCTTCCCGGCCCAAGCCGACGAAGGACAAGGGAGACCCGAAGCTGCGTGCGGCTTTCGCACACCGGGATGCGGCGCATCGGGGTCATTGAGCCCGACACCGGCGAGGCGGTGCTTTACTTCGCCATTTACCGAACGAATCATCCCTTTTATTCGAGCAACGCACGGCCGAATGAAGGAATGAAACAGCGATGAGAGCAGCAGCCGCCCTCTACGGAACCGCCGGATCCCTGGTCCTGACCGCACTCGTCGCCGCCCCCACAGGAAGCGCGTCCGCGGCCGACCCCTCCCCCTACCTGGAAGCGCACGGCTCCTTCGTCGCGGCCCAGCGCGCCGAGGCGGCCGGTGTCCGCTTCGGTGCCTGTCCCGCGGCGGAGGGCCTGCCCTCCTCGGTCAAGTGCGGCACCGTCTCGGTGCCGCTCGACTACGCGCACCCGGACGGCAAGCAGATCAAGCTGACCGTGAGCCGCACCAAGGCCACGCGGAAGGCCGAACCGCGGCGGGGCAAGGCCGTCAAGCGGCAGGGCGCCCTCGTGTTCAACCCCGGCGGTCCCGGCGGGTCCGGCATGTACTTCCCGATGGTCGGCATGCTCCCGGAGTGGAAGCGCATCGCGGCGGCGTACGACCTCGTGGGCTATGCCCCGCGCGGTGTCGGCCGCTCGGCCCCGATCTCCTGCCAGGACCCGAAGGAGTTCGGCAAGGCGCCGAGCCAGGCGCCGACCCACCCCGACGACGCGTACAAGCAGAAGCGCGTCAAGCAGGCGAAGGCGTACGCGGAGGGCTGCGTCAAGCGCTCCGGGCAGGCGGTGCAGCACTACACGAGCCTGAACAACGCCCGTGACCTGGATGTGCTGCGGGCCGCGCTCGGCGAGAAGAAGCTGACCTTCATGGGCGCTTCGTACGGCACCTACTTCGGCGCCGTGTACGCCTCGCTCTTCCCCTCGCACGTGCGCCGCATGGTGTTCGACTCGGCGGTCAACCCCGACCCCGAGCAGATCTGGTACGGCAACAACCTCGACCAGTCAGCGGCCTTCGAGCACCGCTGGGGCGACTTCCGCACGTGGGTGGCCAAGCACGACAGGACGTACCACCTGGGCAAGACGTCCGAAGCGGTCCTGCGCAGCTACGAGAAGGTGCGCGACAAGCTGGCGGTCAAGCCCGCGGGCGGCAAGGTCGGCCCCGGCCAGCTGCAGTCGGCGTACCTCCAGGCCGGGTACTACGACGACTACTGGCCGACGCGCGCCTCGGCGCTCTCGGCGTATCTGAAGGGCAACCCGAAGCCGCTGATCGAGCAGGCCGCGCCCGAGCCGAAGGCGGCCAAGGAAGCGGAGAACGGCAACGCGGTCTACACCGCGGTCGAGTGCAATGACGCGCCCTGGCCGACGGACTTCGCGACCTGGAACCGCGACAACTCGCGCCTCGCGCGCAGCGCTCCCTTCGAGACGTGGGACAACGCCTGGATGAACCTTCCGTGCGCCTACTGGCCCGCGCCCCGGCAGCAGCCCCTCGACGTCCGCACCCAGGAGGGCGAGCTTCCCCCGACGCTGATCCTGGCCGCCGAGCGGGACGCGGCGACCCCGTACGAGGGCGCCAAGGAGCTGAACCGCAGGCTGGGAGGTTCGGTGCTCGTGACCGAGCGGGACGCGGGTACCCACGGCATCGGCGCGGGCCCGAACAAGTGCATCAACGGCCACATGGAGTCCTACCTCCTGGAGGGCAGGCTCCCCGTGCGGCGCGCGGCGTGCGCACCGCACAAGGAGCCCCAGCCGCTGTCCGGCGGGCGGGCGGCGGCTCTTCCCAAGGAGCACTGAAAGCACTGACCGCTACAGGGCGCCGAGCCGCTCCAGCGGGAACGGCGGCTGGGCCAGCGGGCGCACCGCGAGCCGGGTCAGCGGCAGGACATTGTCGTCGCCCGCCGTGCGGTTGGCGTGCAGGACGCCGCAGTGCGTGCAGCGATGGACGAGCACCCACTCGCCGTCTCCTCGTACGGAGATGGCGAGGGGCTCCATCCGGGCGCCGCAGTCAGCGGCCCGGTCGCCCGGGGTGTCGTCGAGGTGACGGCTCCACAGGCAGTTCGGGCAGTGATTGCGGTGGTCGGTGCCGAGGGCGGTCATCGAGACGTCGAGACCGCACTGCAGGCAGCGGAAGGACTGGGCGCGCGCTTCAGTGCGGGCCCGCCGAGAGGTGTTGCGGGACATGGTGGGAGTGACTCCAGTGCGTCGCGGAATGGGCTGACTTCGAGCTGTTCCGCGGGGCCCTGGGCATACAAGCACCATCTTTCCGTTCTCGGCTTCGACCTCTCGGGGCCGACTTGGGGTTCGACCTCTCGATGAAACGCGTACCGGGCGGGCGCGGCAACCGAATTACGG
>NZ_JBHTSF010000317.1:0-2706 GCF_042795295.1 Streptomyces sp. NPDC056486 | reverse complement strand
GCCAAAGGCGGCCACGCCACCCCCGTCCCCACGGTGCGGCGCGGCTCAGGCAGATCGGGGCCCGTCATCCATGGGACCCCGGTCCACGATCAGGTGGGTCTGGTCAGACCCAGTGCGGGCAGCACGCACGCCTCCACGAAGGCGGAGAGGTACTCCTCGTCCGCGTGCTTGCCCTCGAGGACCGGGCGGGCCCGGACCACGCCCATGAGCTGGGCCGTGATGAACCGCGTGGCCGGATGGTCCGCGGCGATCTCTCCCCGGGCCACCCCGCGCTCGACCAGATCGTCGAGCGCCCGGGTCTCCGGCTCCACAAGCGCTTCGCGCAGCGCGCTGCGCAGATCCTCGTCCTGCAGGATCGCGTGGCTGAGCGCCTGCACCAGCAGACTGTCCTGGGTCGACCACTCCCCCGCCGCCCGCGCCGCCTCGCGCAGATCACCGGCGAGCGTGCCGGTGTCGATGCCCGCGAAACGCACGCATCGGTTGGCGCGCAGCGCGGCGGCCACGAACTGGGGCTTCGTCTTCCACTGGCGGTAGAGCGTGGACTTGCTGCACCGGGTGGTCGCGGCCACGCCCTCCATGGTCACGGCGTCGTACCCGCACTCTCGGAGCTGGCCGAGGACGGCGTCGTAGAACTCCTGCTCACGCTCGGGCGTGATCTTGGAGCGGCGCGAGGAACCCACGGGATCCGCTGTCGCTGCGTCTACTGCCTGGTCCGGCGACGTCATGACTCTTCTCCTCGGTGCGGCGGCTTCGACCGACGCTATCGATACGCCAGTGTACCGGTACGCCTCCGTATCGGTACACTGGCGTATCGGTACACTGTCGTATCGATGAGCAGGACGCTCCCCGACCGAGCGGGGCGCCTCCTCACTCACTACCCGCACCACCCAGTCATCACGTAAAGGGGCCGGGGGATGAAATCCCGAACCGAGCCTGCCGAAAGGGAACCGGACATAGCCGTCCGGGAGCCGGACACATCTGCCCGACCGCCCCTCGTCCGCGAGCTCCTCCTCGTCGTAGGACTCTTTCTCGTCTACAAATTCGGCAGGCTGCTGGCCAACGGCCACACCGGTGAGGCCTTCCGCAACGCACATCGCGTGTGGGACGCCGAACGCACCCTGCGCCTGCCGGGCGAGGGCGCCGTACAGGACGCGCTGCTCGGCAGCGACACCCTGGTGCACGTCGCGAACACCTACTACGCGACGGTGCACTTCCCGGCCACCGCGCTGTTCCTGGTCTGGCTCTACCTGCGGCGCCCCCGGCACTACGTATGGAGCAGGCGGGTGCTCGCCGCGCTGACCGCGGCGGCCCTCGTGCTGCACCTGACCTTCCCGCTGGCGCCGCCGCGGATGCTGGAGGCGACGGGGCTCGTGGACACCGGGCAGGTGTACGGCCCGACCGTCTACGGCTCCGCCCCGCAGGCGGACTCGATGGCGAACCAGTTCGCCGCGATGCCGTCCCTGCACTTCGGGTGGGCGCTGATGCTCGCCGTCGGACTCATCGCCGCGACCTCGTCGCGGTGGCGGTGGCTGTGGCTGCTGCATCCGCTGATCACGCTTCTCGTGGTCGTCGGGACCGCCAATCACTACTGGCTCGACGCCATCGCGGTGTCCGCGCTGCTCGGCATCGCGCTCGCCGTGATCAAGCTGCCGGATCCCGCGCGCTCGCTCGTGGTGCGACGCCGCGCGCCCGTGCGTGAACTGGCCGCCCCGGGGGTCCGCCGGTGAACGCCACACTTCTCGCCGTCGCGCTCTCGCTCGTGTCGGCCGCCGCGTACGCCTCCGCGGCCGTCGCCCAGGAGCGCCTCGCCGCCGGCATCCCGGGCACCGGCAACGGCTTCCTGCGGCTGCTCGGCAGCGGGGCCTGGTGGTCGTCCGTCGGGCTCAACGCGTGCGCGGCGCTGCTGCACGTGGCGGCCCTGAAGTACGGCCCGCTCACCCTGGTCCAGCCGCTCGGCGCGCTCACCCTCGTCGCCGCCGTACCGCTGGGCGCACGCCTTGCCGGGCGGCGGGTCACACCGCTGGAGTGGCGTGGCACCGGGCTCACGCTCATCGGCCTCAGCGCCCTGCTCCTCACCGCGACCGGACCCGCGCCCGACGACACGCTGACCCTGCCGGAGGCGCTGGCCGTCGCGGGCCTCACGGTGACCGTGATCGGCGTCCTCTCCCGTCCGGGTACGCGGCCGGGGCTGCGTCACGCGACGGCTTCCGGGTTCGCATCGGGCGTCGCGTCGGCGCTCACCCAGACCGTGACGGTCGCCGCGACGGACCGCTCGGGCCCGCTGCTCGGCCCACAGGTGATCATCGTGGCGCTGCTCGTCGCCGCGTTCGCCGTGGGCGGCCTCTTCCTGTCCCAGACCGCGTATCGCGGGGGCCTCGGGGCGCCGCTCGCCGTCGTCACCCTGGCCAACCCGGTGGCCGCCGCCGGCATCGGTCTCGCGCTGCTCGGGGAGCGGCTGCAGGGAGGCCTGGCCGGTCTCTTCCTGGCGGCCGGGGGTGCGGCGGTCGCGGCGTACGGAGTGGTCGTGCTGACACGGTCGCCACGGGATGCCGTTTCCATGCCGGTCTCCGCGTCCGCCGCGACACCCGACTCCGCGCCCGACTATCCGCCGACCGTCCCCGGGCAGACCGAGCCCGCCGCCTCGCTCCACCTCTCGCGCCACTAGGGCTGCCGCAACGGCATCGGCCGCGCCCCTGAACCCAGGAG
>NZ_JBHTSF010000316.1:0-2715 GCF_042795295.1 Streptomyces sp. NPDC056486 | reverse complement strand
CATCTTGTCGGGGGTCCAGGGGGCGGAGCCCCATGGTTTCGGGAAGGGGCGGGATTGGGGAAAGCCCCGCAGGGACCGCCTCACCGCTGCCTCATCGACTCCCCGAAGCCCGAGGCGAGCGGCATCCGAAGGCCCAACGGCGGCGGAGCCGCGAGGGCGTCCTCCAGCGGACGCGCATAGGCGTGGCCGAACAGTGAACCCATGACGAAGTCCGATGCCAGGGCCTGGACTTCGGAGTGGTGCTGATGCAACCGGTGTCCGTCGGAGTGGACTTCGAACCGGCACACCTCCCGGTTCGCCTTCTTCGCCCGCTCCGCGAGCCGGAACGAAAGCTCGGGATCGGTCCGCTCGTCGTTCGTGCCGTGCACGATCAGAACCCGCCGCCCCGCGAGCTGCTTCACCGGCTCGGGGGAAGCGGCCACATCGTCCTCGGGCAGCCAAGGGGCCAGTGCCAGGACGGAGTTGACCGCGTCGTGCCCACTGGCCCGCAGCGCGGCCCGGCCGCCCATGTCCATGCCGACGAGGCAGATGGAGACATCGCCGTAGAGACGGGTGACCTCGTCCGCCGCCCACTCCGCGTCCCGCGCGAGGTGCGCCTGCGCCCCGTTCCACCCGCGGCAGCGGTAGTGCACGACGTGCGCGGCGAGCCCCTCGCCGCGGCCGTCCTGGGCGAGCCTGCGGCCGAGTGCGCGCACCGCGTTGGCGGCGAACGGGGACGGCTTGCGGGCAGAGGTCTCGTGGCCGCCGGGGAGCAGCAGCACCGCGCCGCTGACCGCCGAAGGCCGGGTGCCGATCACGCGCCCCAGCCTGGCCGCGCGCGCGGAATCGGGCGTCGCTTGCTGTGCCATGACAGAACAGTGTCAGAAGCGATGGTGTACGCCACCCGTCCGCGGGGTCACTGTTACGTATCGACCCGTGAGATCTACCCGGCGATCTACGCGCGTAGGCGCTAGAGTGCCGAAATGACGAGCCAGACCACCAAAGCCGGTCAGACGGACCGCGAAACGCCCAGCGCCGAACAGATCCGCCGCGCCCCGAAGGTGCTCCTCCACGACCACCTCGACGGCGGCCTGCGCCCCGGCACGATCGTCGACCTCGCCCGTGAGTCGGGGTACGAGGGGTTGCCCGAGACCGACCCCGACAAGCTGGGGATCTGGTTCAGGGAAGCCGCCGACTCCGGTTCGCTGCCGCGCTATCTGGAGACCTTCGCCCACACCTGCGCGGTGATGCAGACGAAGGACGCCCTCAAGCGCGTGGCTGCCGAGTGCGCCCAGGACCTCGCGGAGGACGGCGTCGTCTACGCCGAGATCCGGTACGCCCCCGAGCAGCACCTGGAGCAGGGCCTCACCCTCGAAGAGGTCGTCGAGGCCGTCAACGAAGGCTTCCGGGAAGGCGAGCGGCGCGCGAAGGAGGCAGGCCACCGCATCCGCGTGGGCGCGCTGCTCACGGCCATGCGGCACGCGGCCCGCGCCCTGGAGATCGCCGAACTGGCCAACCGGTACCGCGACCTGGGCGTCGTCGGCTTCGACATCGCGGGCGCGGAGGCGGGCTTCCCGCCCACCCGTCACCTCGACGCCTTCGAGTACCTCAAGCGCGAGAACAACCACTTCACGATCCACGCCGGTGAGGCCTTCGGTCTGCCCTCCATCTGGCAGGCCCTGCAGTGGTGCGGCGCCGACCGGCTCGGCCACGGCGTGCGGATCATCGACGACATCCAGGTCGCCGACGACGGCACCGTGAAGCTCGGCCGCCTCGCCAGCTACGTACGGGACAAGCGCATCCCCCTGGAGATGTGCCCCAGCTCCAACCTCCAGACGGGCGCCGCGAGCTCGTACGCCGAGCACCCCATCGGACTGCTCCGCAAGCTGCACTTCCGGGCCACGGTGAACACCGACAATCGTCTGATGTCCGGCACCAGCATGAGCCGTGAATTCGAGCATTTGGTCGGCACATTCGGCTACACGCTCGATGACATGCAGTGGTTCACAGTCAATGCGATGAAATCAGCGTTCATTCCTTTCGATGAACGCCTGGCCATGATCAACGACGTGATCAAGCCCGGATATGCCGAGCTGAAGTCCGAATGGCTGTTCCGTCAGACCGCCTCCACCAGGGCTTCTGTCGATGTGTAACAGAAATTGAGTCGATGCGGGCGCGGCCGGGAACATTAATTCCCGGCCGTGTTTTTTGCTGTTTCGCTGTTTGCGGACTGCCCCTTCACATGTTTACGGTCATGGGCCGCTCAAAAGTCCCCGTCATCAAGGACGCATTGAAGATGAAGCAGTCTGCCGTCAAGACCCTCGGTGTCGCCGCTCTCGGCGCCGCTTTCGCCGCCGCCGGTGCGGGTGTCGCCACCGCCGCTCCGGGCCTGCCCGACACCACGGACGCGCTCGGTTCCGCCACCTCGATGCTGCCCGTGGAGCAGGTCGCCGACAAGCTGCCCGCCGGTGGCCCCGAGGCGGTAACCGCGGGCCAGAACGCGGTCGGCAGCACCCTGGTGGCCGCCGCACCGACCGTCGCCAAGCTCGGCGAGAGCACCAAGCCCGCCGCCGACAGGTCGGTCAAGCCCGCCGACCCGGTCGCCGGTCTGCTCGGCGGTCTGCCGATCTCCGGCGCCCTGCCCACGCAGGGCCTGCCGCTGCAGGGTCTGCCGCTGAACGGTCTGCCGCTCGGCTGATCCTCGCCGGTCACCGCACACGCCGATGGGGCGCACCC
>NZ_JBHTSF010000315.1:0-2845 GCF_042795295.1 Streptomyces sp. NPDC056486 | reverse complement strand
GGGCGTGTGCGCCCGGGGGGGGGGGACGCGGGGCGCCGCGGGGGGGCACCGGGGGACCTTTCGGGGGGGTGGGGTGGGGGGGAGCGCCAGGCGGCGCTCCCCCGCTTGTCTGAGGAGTACTTGTCTGAGGAGCTGAGGTGTGGCTAGTGTAGCGCCATGATCTTCTGCGGTCTCCTCCTTCTCGGCTGCCGCGGCGGGGCCTGAAGCGACCGGCACCCCGCCGCGGGGTGCCGTGCTGCCGGTCGGCCAGTTCACCGACCGACCGAGCCGAGAGGCCATCGTGAATTCCCTCGCGTATTCGTGGAATCCTCAGCGTCCCAGCGCGATGCCCTTCCACCGCTACCACCCTTACCAAGACAGGGTTGACGTCCCTTCAGAGGAGCGGAGTTGGCCGTCCGCCCGCATCGACCGCGCCCCCCTCTGGGTCCCCGTCGACCTGCGCGACGGCAATCAGGCGCTCGCCGAGCCGATGGACACCGGCCGCAAGCGGCGCTTCTTCGATCTGCTCGTCTCGATGGGGTTCAAGGAGATCGAGGTCGGCTATCCGTCCGCCAGCCGCGCGGACTTCGACTTCGTCCGCGACCTCGCCGCGCTCGGCGCGAGCGGCGGGATCCCCGACGACGTCAGCATCGTCGTCTTCACGCCCGCCAAGCCCGAACTCATCGACCGCACCTTCGAGTCGATCGAGGGACTGCCCCGCGCCGTCGTGCACCTCTACATCCCCACCTCGCCGATCTGGCGCGACATCGTCCTCGGGCGGTCGCGCGCGCAGGTGCAGGGCGTCGTCACGGAAGCCGCCGCCCACATGGCCCGCCTGGCCGACGCGCGGCCGGGCGCGGACATCCGGTTCCAGTTCTCGCCGGAGACCTTCAACCTCACCGAGCCCGACTACGTACTCGAACTCTGCGACGGGCTCACCGAGTTGTGGGACGCGAGCCCCGACCGCCCCGTCACCCACAATCTCCCGGCGACCGTCGAGATCGCGACCCCGAACGTGTACGCCGACCAGATCGAGTACCTGCACCGCCACCTCGCACGGCGCGCGTCCGTCATCCTCTCCGTCCACCCCCACAACGATCGCGGCACCGGCGTCGCCTGCGCCGAACTCGCCGTCCTGGCGGGGGCTCAGCGCGTCGAGGGCTGCCTCTTCGGCAACGGCGAGCGCACCGGCAACGTGGACCTGGTGACCCTCGCCCTGAATCTCTACGCCCAAGGCGTCGACCCCATGGTCGACTTCTCCGACATCGACGCCGTGCGCGAGGTCGTCGAGCACTGCAACCGGCTGCCCGTGCACCCCCGCCACCCCTACGCGGGCGACCTCGTCCACACCGCCTTCTCTGGCACCCATCAGGACGCCATCAGCAAGGGCTTCGCCCATCACGCGCTCCGGGCAGCCGAGTTGGGGGTCGCGGAGAGCGAGGCGCCCTGGGCGGTGCCGTATCTGCCGATCGACCCCGCGGACATCGGCCGCTCCTACGAAGCCGTCATCCGCGTCAACTCCCAGTCGGGCAAGGGCGGAATGGCGTATCTGCTGCGGACCCGGCACGGCATCGACCTGCCGCAGCGCATGCGGCCCGACTTCTCGCGCGTGGTGCAGGAAGCCACCGACGACAGCGGCCAAGAGGCGAGTGCGAAGGAGCTGTACGAGCTCTTCCGCGCGACCTACGTCGGGCCGGGGAAGAAGAGTGGTCATGCGGCGCTGAGCTCCTGGAGCACCGACCGCGCCCCGGACGGCACCCACCGCTTCACCTGCACCCTCCAAGTCGGCTCCCACACTGGGCACTTCGAAGGTACGGGCAACGGTCCGCTCTCCGCGTTCGTCGCGGCGCTCGCCGCCGCCGGGATCACCGTCGACATCCTCGACTACTCCGAACACGCCACCGGGGCGGGCGGCGGCAGCGAGGCGGTCGCGTACGCGGAGTGCGGGGTGGACGGTGTCGTCTGCTGGGGCGCGGGCCTGAACACCTCGGTCCTGACCGCGTCCGTGCAGGCCGTGCTCGCCGCGGTGAACCGGGCGGAGGCCGCCCGATGACCCCCGTACTGCACGCGGACAACGTCACGGTCGTCCGCGACGACCGGCCCATCCTCGACGAGGTCACCCTCACCGTGCGCCCCGGCGAGCACTGGGCGCTGCTCGGCGCGAACGGTGCGGGCAAGTCGACCCTGCTCAGCCTCTGCGGCGCCGTCACCCACCCCACGCACGGCACGGTCGAGGTGCTCGGCCGCCGCCTGGGCAGTGTCGACCTGCGCGAACTGCGTGCCTACGTCGGTCATGTGAACCCGCGTCATCCGCTCCGCTCGCCCCTGCGGGTGCGCGAGGTCGTCCTGACCGGACTCACCAACAGCGTCGAACCGCTGCCCCGTTGGAGCCCCACGCCCGAGCAGGAGGAGCAGGCCGACCGTCTGATCGCCATGCTCGGCCTCGGGCGCCGCACGGACGCGCGCTGGCCCACGCTCTCCCAGGGCGAGCGCGGACGGACCCTGATCGCGCGCTCGCTGATGCCGAGACCGCGGCTCGTCCTGCTCGACGAGCCGGCCACCGGGCTTGATCTCGCGGGCCGCGAACGCCTCCTCGACAGCCTGGACACCCTGCGCGAGAGCCACCCCGAGCTCGCCACGGTCCTGGTCACGCACCACCTGGAGGAGCTCCCGGCAGGCACGACGCACGCGCTGCTGCTGCGCGACGGCCGGGCGCTCGCCTCCGGCGCCGTGGACGACGTACTGACCAGCGACCAGGTCAGCAAGTGCTTCGACCACCCGGTGCGGTTGGAGCGCACGGAGGGACGGTGGAGCGTGCGGGCGGCGCGGCGCGCCCGCTGAGTACGCGGAACGAGGACGCAGGAGC
>NZ_JBHTSF010000314.1:0-3052 GCF_042795295.1 Streptomyces sp. NPDC056486 | reverse complement strand
CCGGTGCCCAGATCGCGTCTCCAACGCACGACTTGGAGGGCCTGGCGGGCATGGGGGTAGTCGAGGTGGGCGAACGTGGCGGTCTTCAGGCGGCGGATCTCGTTGCGGTGGTGGGCCCGTCCGCGTTCATAGTGGTCCAGGCGGACGTCGCGCCAGGGCAGGCGCCGGACGCTCTCGTGGAGAGCGGGGTGGTTCCTTTCACCACGGCGAGGTAGTGGGCTCCGCGTCTGTGCAGGTAGGTGGCGTGGTCATGCTGGGTGTGCAGGGCGTCGGCGGTGATGACGGCGCCGGTCAGATCGATGCTGTCCAGGAGTGGAGCGAAGGCCGGGATCTCGTTGCTCTTCCCGAAGATTTGTCGTTGGGCGAGGACCTGGCCGCTGTGCGTCATCGCTGCGATCAGGGCGACGGCCGATAGTTTCGCGGTGCGGGAACCGCGGAGAGTCTTGCCGTCGACGGCGATGATTTTCCGTCCCGGGGCTGAGGCCTTGCGTTCCTGGAGGAAGTGTCCGATGGCGCGGTCCAGTGCGTCACCGTCCGCGGCGGCCAGGACGAGGCGGATGGTCGTGGCATGGGGCGGGCGGATCAGGCCGGTCAGCGGATCGGGCCGGAACCCGAGCAGGGCCAGGACGCGCTGCGGGGCGTCGGCGACCCACTCGCCGATCGCTGTAATCGAGGCAGCGCCTGCCAGAACGGCGGCGGCCGCAGCGGTGAGCAGGGCCGTCCATGGGTGACGGACACCTCGACGGGCCCGTGGGTCAGGCACCGAGGCTAGATAGACCCGCAGGTCAGCGACCGTTTTCAGCGGGGCAGGACCGGAGGCGTCCCCCAGTTGCTGGAGACATGACGGCATGCGGGAAGAATGGTGCGCAGGCATGGACTCGCTCGGTGGTCATACGGACTCGACACCCACATGATCACCAGCATCCATGCCTGTTCTGCGTCCAGGGTCGCTGCCGACAGAAGTTGACAAGGCGTCACATTCGGTACTCAGCAGGTGAACCGCCCACCTCAAGAATTCTCAAGGATTCTGGGAAAAATACGCCATGGGCCCTATTAGGTCGAGTGCTCGCTGGTGGTTGACTGTAAGTCTCTACGCTGAGATCCCCAGCAAGGGCGAGGGGCTATGCCGACCCGACCACGTGTCACCCAGACCACAGTTGGTGCGCAAGATGCAGTTGCGGTAGACGGCCACCCTGCGTTGCCGAACCCTGCACTCAACGGGTGGGCGCATTTCTCCTTTGCGGTCTCCACCTATCACGGAAGTGGTGTGGACCTCGTAGGGTACAACGAGAAAACACATCAGTACCGTCAGTCGTACGTGAATCCAAAGACCTACGACCTGACTATGTCCGCTCTAGACGGAATGCTGCATGGGGATCAGCCGGTTGCCAGTAATCGGATGATAGTTCGAGAACCTCGACCACCGAGGCCCGGAAATGTGTTAAATACGGGACAAGGCCCCTTAACACCCCCTGTTGGTGGCGGCGTTTTTGGCGGGGAAGGGGGCACTCCGCTGGTGCCAGATAATGTTCTGGCGTTCCAATGGACAGTCGCTGGTGAAGGCGGATTCCATGACCGCAAATTCTCCCTGCGGGGAGGTTCAATCAGTTTCGCGGCCCACTTCAAAATCCCCGGCACTGGAAAGTACTCCATCTCTCTGAATGTCGTATTCGATGACGGAAAGTATGGAGAGCAGAAGGCTACGTTTGTGTTGCGTGACTTCCTCATCGCCTCCATTGGCGACTCGTTTGCTTCAGGCGAAGGAAATCCGGATTCTAACGGACTGGTGCATAGTGGCGGATGGAAGTGTGAAGCGGCGACTTTGAGCCGGGCCGCAGAGTGGACTCCGGACATGCTCATCGAGCCGAAGTGGGTGGAGAAGCTCGCCCACCGGTCACTACAGGGCGCACATGCGCTGGCAGCGCGGTCGCTTCACAAGGCGTCTGGGCGAACCCTGGATGCAGTTGGAAAACTAGTTACCTTGGATCGAGTCACCTTTGTGTCAGCCGCCCGGAGTGGTGCCGCTATTCCTTTCGGGCTGCTCAAACCCCAGACCAAACCGCCCGGGAAGGATTTTATTGGAATAGGACAGCTAGAAGAAATTCGTCGCACCGTATCCGGGCGGCGAATTGACGCTCTCCTTGTGAGTATTGGCGGTAACGATCTAGGCTTCAGTAGCATCCTGCGGGATTTAATCGAAGGGGATAACATATTCACCGCGAACCACGATAATGATCCCGGCTCGGTCATAGCCAGAATTGACGAGAAAATTGCCGGGTTGCGCAATGACTACGATCACCTACATGTTGCCGTCGGTCAGCTATTGAATCCCAAAGCAGTGTTCGTCAATGGGTATCCGACAGCCTTGTTCGACAAGACGATGCCAGATAGATCGATTGGATTTCATGCGTGCGGCCTGTTTCAGGGATGGGACTTGGATATCGACGCGTCGGACTACAATTTGATCCGACAGAAGGGTGATGATTTAAACTCCTTAATTCAAGAAAAAGTGGGTTCGTTCCCTGGATGGAATTTTGTTGATGTGGCTCCCGACTTTATTGGTCGGGGGTACTGCGATGCTCACACGTTGTGGGTCGGCGCAAGCGAAAGCTGTAGGAATCAAGGTGATTTTGAAGGGACTATGCACCCGTCGCGCGAAGGGCACAACATTTGCGCGGCCCGGATAGCTAGTCGGCTAAGTTTGGTAGTGGGGGGGGAGCAGTGATCAGGACTAAGCGTTTGCCTGGTGGTAGGACAGAAACGGTGGAGCTGTTCTTCAATGCCACAGGTACCGCATTTTTCCGAGCGCCTGCCGGCGCAAAGATCAACGTCAAGTATGGTAAGGGGCGCTTGAGTGTTAATAGGCAGGTGCAGGTGCTAAACGGGGAAGTGGTAAAGAAGCTCTCGGTGGGTAAGGGGTCAATCCTGGGGGCTAGGATGCGGGTCAAAGTGGCAAGCAGCGCTGATGTGACTTACGACGTTTATCCCGGAAATGTGGCTATTCAGTTCCCGGAGCAGAACTTTTAAGGGTCCTGGTGTGCCAAGGGTCCTT
>NZ_JBHTSF010000313.1:0-3289 GCF_042795295.1 Streptomyces sp. NPDC056486 | reverse complement strand
CATCGCCACCCGTTACGAAAAAACCGCGACGTCCTTCAAAGCCGCCGTCACCCTGGCATCAACACTCCTCTGGCTCCGCCCACTTTGAAGACACGGCCTAGGGGTCAGCGTGCTGGGCTGTACGCGGGACAGCGATGCTCGTGCGCGCAGGTTCTGCACGCGATCCGGCGCCGCGCGGTGGCGGTGGGCCACGTGGCTCTGGTGCATTCGGCGGCTACCTCATGCAGGGCGCGGGAGACCAACGGCTTCTCCCCAGCGTGGTGTTCGCCGGCTGATTCCTGGTGAGCGGGCCGTGGGGGGGGCTGCGGAAGGGCCTTGGCGAGGGCGCGCAGGGCGCGGTGCTACAGCGTCTTGATCGCGCCCTCGTTCTTCCCCATGATGCGGGCGGTCTCGGCGACGGACAGCCCTCGCAGGAACGCGCGGACGTGTGGGACCTCGACTTCGCCGCCGGGCGGGACGTACTGCTGCAATGGCTCGAGCGCCACAGCCGCCACGGCCCGGCCGGTGGGAGGGCGGCGCAGGCGGCAGGTGAAGATCGCCGAGCGGCACCACCGGATCGCCTCCCGGGCCGGTTCACTGCGAGAACGCTCCTGCATGCCGACGGACTGAACCTTCCCTGGCTAGCCCGTGACAATAGCTCTGGTCGCTGGCAGAAGGCTGCGGTCTCTGAGCAACGGGAACACGTGCCGGGTCCTCCATCCTCATACACGGTGCCGCCGTGAAGATGAGACCCCGCGCTTTCAACAACACGGCCACCGGGCCCAGACGGCCGGACCGCTGCGGGGACTCAACTTCCGCGATGGTCTGATCACTGCTGGGACACAGGGTTTATCACCGTGTCGGTGGCATCGTCGAAGAGCCTAGGGATGATCCGCGCGACATCGTGCAGCCGATCATGTACCTCGTCGGCCGTGTCGATCCACTCCATTGTTTGCCAGTACGACGCCTCCCCGTCGAGGGACAACGCAACAGCAACCAGCTCGACGGCGATGTCTCGGAGCATGCCGCTGGCCGCCGCGATCAGGTCGCTCGCCTCGGTCCGCGACAACCTGCGCTCCTCCAAGCCCCTCCGCAGGGCAGCCAGGGACGATTCCGCCCTGTCCAGGCAGCGCAAGAGGGAACGGCGCCTTTCAGGCGTGCCGAAGTGCGCCCAGCCGCCGAAGGCGGCCCGGAGGCGACTGATGGTCCCCAGCACGTCATGGGTTGTCCGCAGAACACTGGAAAGGTGAGCATTCGGGCCATGCGCTGATTCGCCCTGCAGGTGCGGCACGGATTCGGGCCGCTCAGGCCCCTGGATCGTCCGGGAGGCGGGGCTGAAGACGTGCGTCAGTCCCCTGGGAATGTCCAGCCCGCCGGTCACCGCGTCGAGCACCGCGTGGTCCGCCCGGGCAAGAAGAGCATCGAGTTCGCGGTCGCTGTGGTCGTTAATCACCTCTGTGCACCTCCCTGCGTCAGACCCAGTACCACTTTGAGCCGAGCACGAGCCCGGCCCAGGTTCTGCCGCACGGCGTCCGGCTTCATGTCCAGGGCTTCCGCGATCTCCGATGTGGTGTAGCCATCGAGGTGCCAGGCCATCACACGGCGCGGCTGGGGCGGCAGCGAGGCCAGCGCCTCATACACCCGTGACTCCTCCTCCTTGATCTCCACGGCGCTCAGCGGACAACAGGGCGAGGGCGTCTCGGGTGGGGTGTCGGTGAGCTCACGGCACCGCACTTCCCTTCTCAAAAAATGCCGGTAGGCCACCGTTCGCAGCCAGGCCCCCGGATGCGTCAGCCGCGACCACGCCGCATAGGCCTCCGTGAACGCCGACTGGGCGGCCTCCGCCGCCTCGTGCGGCTCCGCTCCCAACCTCATCAAGTGGCGCACCAGGCGGCCCAGATGCTGTGAGTAGAAGAGGGAGAAGTCCACGGGCTCAGGCGTAGTGGAGGACTGCCTTGCAGGAGGAGGGGACTGGGCCGTGCGCGCGTCACGGGTCGCATGCAGGTCATCCACGTTCGCCTCCGCCGATCTCGACGCGCACCTCTTCCCCCTCACGCCGTTCCACCAACACGCTTCCCGGGGGCAGGGCGCGGACACGCTCACTGGTGCCCTGTTGCCGCAGCCGCGCCAGCCTGACCCGAGTACGGTCGCTCAGCAGCCGATACAGGAGTCTGCCCGCAACCAGGCCCAGTGTTCCGCCCAGCGCCACAGCCGCTTCAAGCATGCAGCACCTCTCATTTTTGGGTCCGCCCGTGGTGCGCCATCGCCCACAGTTACAAGGGAGTGCATCGAGCGCCGCAAAACGTGACAGCGGCGCCTGCACCGCTGTCACTTGGCAGCAAGATGATCTTCGATGCGGTCTCACCCACCGCCCGTCTGGGCCAGCCGCCGCGTTCCCGCATCTTGCGTGCGGTGTGCAGGAGCCGGTCAGGATGCGCGGGTGTGCGCGATGAGGCTGGCCAGTGCCGGATGGCTGAGGCAGCGCAGCTCGGAGTGGGGCTCGGCTACGCCGTCAGACGGGGCACCTGTGCGGGCAGCCATGCAGGCAAGGACGAAATGCTGGGCCGGGGTCATCACTGCTGTGCGATATCGTCGCGGGCTGCCGACGCTGTGGCTGCTGCGTACGCTGATCGGCATGGGGCGAAAGAAGAGCGGCAAGTTCGCCGCAGGCAAGTTCAAGGAGACAACACAGCGTATCCGGGAGTACCTAGACGAGATAGATGATTCCGGCATGACGGATCAGGCTGTCACCTGGGCGTACGAGGCGGCGCTGATGAAGATCGCCGTGGCGTTCGAGAGCCTGATGTTGGAGTGCTTGATCGTGGCACTCAACAACGACTCGGAGCCGTTCAGCAAGGCCACGAGCATTGCCTTCCCCCGGCACATGACCGAGAAGGTCTGCGAGTACCTGGTGACGGGTGGGAAGTTCTTCGACTTCAAAGGGCGTGACGGACTACTCGGGGATATCGGACGGTTCGTCGGCGGTAAGAACGCAGGCCACTATCTGTACGAGGCCATCAAGAAGCCGAGGTACCACCACCCCCTGACGCTTCTGATCGCCCTGCGAAACTACGCGGCGCACGAGAGCCCTCAGAGCAAAGAGACGATGAAGCGAGCGATCGTCGGATTTCGGCTCGGCACTACAAAGAAGCTGACAGACCAGCAGATGAAGGCGGCGAATGCCCCTCTGGCGGCCGGTGCATGGTTGAAGACACAAAGCCGGTTCGTTTACCTGCTGGACGAGCTCGACGCCTTGGCGGACGAGATCCACCAGGGTGCCCCGTACTGACCCGCTACAGGATGCGCATGC
>NZ_JBHTSF010000312.1:0-3605 GCF_042795295.1 Streptomyces sp. NPDC056486 | reverse complement strand
CGCGTCAGGTGCTGTGCCCGATCAGGCCGGGTTGCCCGTGGAGATGGTGAACTCGATGTCCACGTCGTCCGGGTCGACGTCCGACTCTTCCTTGGGGGACTGCTGCATCACGGTGTCCTTCCCATAGGTGTTCTCGTCGATCGTGCGCTTGTCGTACTGCCAGCCGGCCGCCTGCAGGCACTTCTGCACGGACCGCCAGTCCTTGAACGTGAAGTCAGGGACCTTGATCTTGTTCTCGTCGTTGTACGCGGTCTCGGGCTCGGTGCACTCGTCGGTCTCCACCGTGTTGGTCCGGTCCGGACCCCGGTAGCCCGCCACCGGCGCGTTCGACTCCTTCGCCTTGTCGCCCTTGCCGCCCTCGTCGTCCTTGTTCATCGACATCGCCGTGACCAGGCCGCCGACGGCGAGCAGCGCGACGACGATCGAGCCGACGATCACCGGCATGTTCCGCTTGCCGCCACCCGACCCGGATCCGCCCTGCCCCTGCACGGACGTCTGTCCCTGCTGCGGTGAGATCGAGTACGGCGGCGGGGTCTGCGCGCCCTGCGGGGCGTACGCGTTCGCGGGCGCCGGAGTCTGGTAGCCGCCCTGCTGCGGGTAGCCGTAGCCCGGGGTCACGGGGCCCGGGGACGGCGTGGGCGGGCCGTAGGGACCCGGCTGGTACGGAGTCTGGACGTTGCCGCTCTGCGGCAACGAGCTGTCGACCGGCGGGAAGACCGCGGAACCGACGCCCGCGCCGCTCGCCGTCTGGGCGCCCGGCACGATGCTCGGCGCGGACGCCTGGAACGACTGGGCTACGCGCAGGCACTCGTCGCGCATCGACTCGGCGGTCGGGAAACGCTCGTTCGGGTTCTTCTTCAGCGCGCGGGCGACGATCGCGTCGACCGCGGGCGGCAGCGAGCGGTTGATCGAGGACGGAGCGACCGGCTCCTCCTGGACGTGCGCGTACGCGATGGCAAGCGGCGAGTCCGCCTCGAAGGGCAGCCGCCCGGTGGTCAGCTGGAACAGCATGATGCCGACGGAGTAGAGGTCGGACCGGGCGTCGACGCCGCGGCCGAGCGCCTGCTCGGGCGAGAGGTACTGGGGGGTGCCGACGACCATGCCGGTCTGCGTCATGGAGGTGACGCCGGACTGCATGGCGCGGGCGATGCCGAAGTCCATGACCTTGACGACGTTGCGCTTCGTCATCATCACGTTGCCGGGCTTGATGTCGCGGTGGACCAGGCCCATCTCGTGGCTGATCTCGAGCGCGGCAAGGACATCGGCGGTGATCTTCAGCGCCTGGTCGGACGGCATCGCGCCGAACTGGGCGACGGACGCGTCGAGCACGGAGCCGAGCGGCTTGCCCTCCACGTACTCCATGACGATGTACGGCATCGTCGCGCCGTCGAGGTCTTCCTCGCCGGTGTCGAAGACCGAGACGATGTTTGTGTGAGTGAGCTTGGCCACCGACTGGGCCTCGCGGCGGAAGCGTTCGCGGAAGGACTGCTCGCGGCCGAGCTCGCTGTGAAGCGTCTTGATCGCCACTTGACGGTCGAGCACGGAGTCGTACGCCAGGTGGACGGAGGCCATGCCGCCCTCGCCGAGAAGATCGCGCAGCTGGTACCGGCCACCGGCCAGCGAGCGCCCCGCATACCGTCCCTGTGCGCCGTCCTGGCTGCTCATGTCGTGCGTCCCCCATCGGCGCGGTGTGCCGGACGGCTCCGCGATCGGTGATCGATTCCCGCTATTCCTGGCCAAGTCTGCCCGAGGGCCCTGCTACGTCAAGCTCGATGCCCGTTCCGTGACCGTACGCGCAAGAAGCGTCTCGGAAGCGTTACAAGTTTGCGCGTGAGGGTACCCGGCGGGTTTGATGTCCGGTCCACCTCGAACCGCCGGGACACGTGAAGGCTGTAGCGTGACCCGGCGGGGCTCTCCCAGTACCACCAAGCACCACAACACGAAACGACGGCGAGGACTGATGGCACAGACGCAGCGCGCTCAGGGCCCGTCCGACCCCGAGGCGACTGGCGGCGGTATGTCGGATGCGCCGGAGTTGTGGGGCAATGGCGGGCTTGTCGGGGACGGTCGATATCGGCTGACCCACAGACTCGGCCGGGGCGGCATGGCAGAGGTGTTCGCGGCCGAGGACGTACGTCTCGGCCGTACGGTCGCCGTCAAACTGCTCCGCTCCGACCTCGCCGAGGACCCGGTCTCCAAGGCCCGCTTCACGCGCGAGGCCCAGTCGGTCGCGGGACTCAACCACCATGCGGTGGTGGCGGTCTACGACTCCGGCGAGGACGTCGTCGGGCCGAGCGTCGTCCCGTACATCGTCATGGAGATCGTCGAGGGCCGGACGATCCGCGATCTGCTGCTCAACGCGGAGGCGCCGGGTCCCGAGCAGGCCCTGATCATCGTCTCCGGGGTGCTCGAGGCGCTCGCGTACTCGCACCAGCACGGCATCGTGCACCGCGACATCAAGCCCGCGAACGTGATCATCACCGACACCGGCGCGGTGAAGGTGATGGACTTCGGCATCGCCCGTGCCCTGCACGGCGCACAGTCGACGATGACCCAGACCGGCATGGTCATGGGCACGCCCCAGTACCTCTCCCCGGAGCAGGCGCTCGGCAAGGCCGTCGACCACCGTTCCGACCTCTACGCGACCGGCTGTCTGCTCTACGAACTCCTCGCGCTGCGGCCCCCGTTCACCGGTGAGACGCCGCTCTCCGTGGTCTACCAGCACGTCCAGGACATCCCCGTACCGCCGTCGGAGACCTCGGACGCGTCGCCGCCGGAGCTGGACGGCCTGGTGATGCGTTCGCTCGCCAAGGACCCGGACGACCGCTTCCAGACCGCCGAGGAGATGCGCGGTCTGGTCCAGTACGGGCTGCAGATGCTCCACGAGCAGGGCAGCCACACCGGGACCTGGAACACCGGACCTGTCGACGTCGCGGGCATGCACGAGGGCGGCAACACCCCCGCGATGGGCGTCGCCGGCACCACCGCGATGCAGCACCCCGGTGACTCGGGCACCGCGCAGATCCCGGGCGCCATGCTGCGTCCGCCGGGTGGCGACGACGGCGGCTTCGACGGTAGCCACCGCGACGGGAACGGCCGGGGCGGCCGGGGCAAGATGTGGATCTTCGCCGTGCTCGCGGTCATCGCGATCGCCGTGGGTGTCGCGTTCGCGCTGACGGCGAACGACAACAAGTCGAAGGACACGGACACCCCGACGAAGTCGCCGACGAAGCAGTCGGAGACGAAAAAGCCGAGCAAGAGCTCGGACGAGGAGACCTCGGACGAGAACACCGAGGTGCCCGGCGACGGCTCCGGCGGACAGGGTGACTGGACCCCGTCCCAGCCGAACACCACCGGCCCGACCACTCCTGACACGCCCACCGAGAACGAGCCGTCGGACGACCCGACGGATCCGACGGACGACCCCACCGAGCCGACGGACGATCCGACGACGCCCACCGATGACGTCAGTGACCCGCCGGCCTCGGACCCGCCGGTGACGAACGGCGGCACCGAGGGCGGGGATGTCGCCGGCGGCGAGGGCGACGGCTGAGCAGAGGCGAGAAGCCTCCTACGCATACGCACGCGCGCGTGGAGCCCGAAAG
>NZ_JBHTSF010000311.1:0-3695 GCF_042795295.1 Streptomyces sp. NPDC056486 | reverse complement strand
GTCATCCGCCCGCGGACGACCGAACGACGATGCAGGAAGGAACGGACGTAACAACTCCCATTCCTCATCGGTCAGTTCATAGCGACGACTCACAAGGCCCATCATCCCGCGCAACTACATTGAAGACACGACCTAGGGCCTGTCGTCAAACTCCCGTCGTCCGCCCGGAGGGCGGGCCACGCGGCGTCAGGTGCGTGCTCTGGGGGTCCCCCCGGCCGGAGGCTGGGGGAGTGCCGGGCGTAGATCCTCGTACTGGACGTACTTGGGTCTGCGCCCGGTGCGGCGAGAGGGCGTGCATGGCGTCGCGTGGCAGACGGGGGTTTGACGACAGGCCCTAGGCTCCCTGGCCATGGACAGCACCTTGCGTCAGCTCTCCGCCTACGCCGCCGTGGCCAGGGCTGCCAGTTTCACGGCGGCCGCCGCCCAACTGCACGTGTCCCAGTCCTCACTCAGTCGCGCGGTGGCGGACCTGGAGCGGGAGCTGGGTGCCCGGCTCCTCGAACGCGACACCCGCAACGTCGAGCTGACCCCTGCGGGCATCGAGGCGCTGCGGATCGCCGAGCAGATAGTGAACGCCCACCGGTCCGGGATGAAGGAGCTGGAGCGTTTCCTGCTCGGCGAATCCGGAACGGTCACGGTGGCCACCCTGCCGTCGGTCGCCGCTCTCCTGCTGCCCCGGGTGATCATGGACTTCCGCCGGCAACGGCCGCAGGTGGCCGTGCAGCTCATGGACGGCCTCGAGCAGTCGGTGCTCAGCCGGGTTCTGTCGGGTGACGCGGACTTCGCCATCACCACCGGTGAATCCTCCGGGCAACTGGAGCACCGGCCCTTGGTGCGGGATCAGTTCGTCGCGGTCCTGCCGCAGGACCATCCGCTGGCCGAGCGCAGCGAGGTCACCTGGGACGACCTGGCCCGTGAACCCTTCCTCGCCGTCGGCCAAGACTCCAGCGTGCGGCGGCTGACCGACGCGGCGTTCGCCCAGATCGGCGTCCGGACGGCACCGGCCGCGGAAGCCGGCAATGTCGCCACGGTCGGCGGGCTCGTGGCCGCCGGGCTCGGGGTGACCGCGATGCCCGCACTGGTCCTGCCGCTCCTGGGCACGGGACCGGTCGTCCACCGGCCGCTCGGGGAACCGACCGTCCATCGGCGCCTCGACATCGCCCTGCGCACCCGCCGGCCGCTCCCGATGGCAGCCGACCGGTTCCTGGAGACGCTGGAGGAGTTCCGCACGCACCGGCACGACCTGCCGCCCGGAGTGTCCTGGGTCTGAACGGCGCCGCACACCCTTCGACTCATGCGATATCCGCATGGATTGATGGTCCTTTCTTGCTGGACGGTCATGCTGACGGCTCGGCAGGCTGATGGGTGCCGCAATCAGCAGAGCCGGGGAGCACAGTGGTGTCCATCAAGCAGCAGGAAGTCGGTGGCCGCGGGCAGTTGCACGGCCTCAAGGTGGTCGAATTCGCGCACGTGGTGGCCGGCCCGCTGGCCGGATCGATGCTCGCCGATCAGGGTGCGGATGTGATCCACGTGGAGCCGCCGGGCGCCGGGGACGCGGCACGGGCGATGGGCCCCCAGAAGAACGGCCACCCGCTCTGGTTCAAGGTCGCGGGACGCAACAAGCGATCTGTCACCCTCGATCTCCGTCAGGAGGCCGGACGCCAGGTCGCCCGGCGCCTAGTCGCCTGGGCGGACGTCGTGATCGTCACCCTGCGCCACAGCCGGCTGCGCGCCTGGGGCCTCGACTGGGAATCCGTGCACGACATCAATCCCCGAGCCGTCCTGTTGCAGATCTCCGGCTACGGCGCGACCTCGTCACGAGCCGACGAGCCGGGCTTCGGCAAAGTCGGCGAGGCCCGCAGCGGCGTGGTGCACCTGACCGGGTTCCCCGACACCCCGCCCGTGCACACCGGCTTCTCCCACGGCGACGCCGTGACCGGTCTCATGGGCGCCTACGCGATACTCGCCGCGCTCCACCGCCGCGACCACGACCCCGACTTCGACGGCGAATGGATCGACCTCGCCCTCTTCGAGCCGCTGTTCCGGCTCGTCGAGTGGCAGGTCATCGTCCACGACCAGCTCGGTTCGACGCCCGAGCGCTCGGGCAACCAGCTCGCGGTCGCCCCGGCGGCGGTCATCAACACCTATCAGTCGAAGGACGGTGAATGGATCACGGTGACATCGGCGACCCTGCGATCGGTCCGCAACGTCGCCAGGCTGCTCGGCCTCGACGAGGCCGACTTCACCACCGCACAGCAGCAGTTCGCCGGGCGTGCCCGTCTCGACGACGGCCTTCGGGTCTGGGTGTCCGAGCACACCGCCGCCGCCTGCCTCGAAGCGTTCACCCGCGCCGAGGTGGTGGCGTCCCGCGTCTTCAGCGCCGCCGACATCGCCGAGGACCCGGTCTACGCCGAACGGGAGGACATCGTCACGGTCGACGACGCCGATCTTGGCCCCGTGCGGATGCAGTCCGTCATCCCCCACTTCCGGCAACGGCCGGGCAGGGTCTGGCGGACCGGCCCCGCCCTGGGACAGGACAACGCTCTCGTCTACCGGGAGTGGCTCGGCCTGGACGAGGCCGAGCTCACCGATCTGGAGGAGCACGGTGTCGTCTGACCGCCGCACCCCGCGCCCCGCGCCCGTCCCCCGGCCGCACTTGCGGTCCCTCCTTTTCGTCCCCGGTAACCGGACCGCGGACTGGCTGCCCAAAGCACAGGCGGCCGGGGCCGACGCGGTCATCCTCGACCTGGAGGACGCCGTGCCCGAGGGCGACCGGGCATCCGCTCTTGCCCAAGTGAGCGACGCCCTCAGCAGGCAGGCCGACATCTCACCCCCGGGGCCTGCTCTGTTCGTCCGTCTCACCCCGCTCGACGGCTGGGCCGCCGCCGATGAGCTGCGCACCGTCTGTCGCCCCGGGCTCAGCGGGATCGTGCTGCCCAAGGTGACCGGTCGCGACGACGTACGTCACGCCGACCGGCTCCTCGACTGGTGCGAGCGTGAACACGGCCTGCCGCAGGGCCACTTCGCCCTCGTGCCCCTCCTGGAGACAGCTCAGGCCCTGCGGGACGCCCACGGCTGCGCGGCGCAGGCCGACCGTGTCGCCTACCTCGGCGCGATCACCGGCGCGGGCGGCGACGTCGAACGCGCTGTCGGCTACCGCTGGAGCCCCCAGGGCTCGGAGACGCACGCCCTGCGCGCCCGTGTCCTGCTCGACGTACGGGCCGCGGGGTCACCACAGCCGGTGGCCGGGCTGTGGACCCGCGTCGGCGATCTGGACGGTCTGCGCGCCTTCGCCGAACAGAATCGCGCTCTCGGCTACACGGGCATGATGGCGATCCATCCCTCACATGTCCCCGTCATCAACGAAGTTTTCGCGCCCGGCGCGGACGAACTGACCCGCGCGAGAGAGCTGATCGCCGCCGTGGAGGCAGCACAGGCACGTGGCACCGGCGCGGTGACGTTCGGCGGGGAGATGGTCGACGAGGCCATGGCGGCGACGGCCCGGTCGCTGCTGGCGCGGCACACCTGAACGCCAGGCGGCGAAGGGCCCGCGCCGGTGGCTGCGGGTCGGCTCGGCCGCCTGTCGCCGCCGGAGTGTGTGGTGGGCGGGGGAGGCGGGGGCCGTGGGTGAAAACGGGGTGGTGCGTGGGGGAGGCGGCGCTACCGCGGGGGCGAGAAAGGTCAGTACGACCACC
>NZ_JBHTSF010000310.1:0-3804 GCF_042795295.1 Streptomyces sp. NPDC056486 | reverse complement strand
GTCCGGGTTCTCCGACTGAGCAGAGCGCACCAGACCCCACACCGCAGCCTGAGCGACATCACTTACGTCGTCATCGGCCGAGGCGGCGATCGCGCCATGGGTCACGATGGCCAAGCGCGACGCGGCGAACCGCTCGTCCGCCAACCAGGATTGGACCGCGTTCAGCGCCCAGTGCGCCGCCTCGTGTGCACCGGCAACCGGGTCGGGCCCAGCGGCGACCGGGCAGGGCAGAACTACGAAGTCAGGCAGTTCCGCCGAGTCCGCGAGCGCCTCCAGGTCGGTCCACTCGACTGTCGGTACGTCGGCGCCAGACGAACGAGCCGGCACCCAGTCGACGCCGAACAGCGAATCCCGGTCCTGCCGCGACGGCTTCGCCGCCATGGGACGCAGTACCAGCGAGTCGATCGTGGCCACCGGAGCACCGGAGCCGTCGGCGACGGCCAGGGCCACTCCGTCAGCACCTGTGGGCGTCAACCGCACCCGCAGCGCCGTCGCACCCGAAGCGTGCAGCCGCACACCCGACCACGAGAACGGCAAGCCGCCGGAGTCACCGTCGCCACCCGCCAGGCCGATCGCATGCAGCGCCGCGTCCAGCAACGCCGGATGCAGACCAAATCCGTCCACTCCCACGCCGTCCGGCAGCGCGACCTCGGCGAACACCTCATCGCCCTTGCGCCAGGCCGACTTCAGCCCCTGGAACACCGGCCCGTAGCCGAAGCCCCCCGCGACCATGCGGTCGTAGTAGCCATCCAGGTCCACGGCCTCCGCGCCTGCGGGCGGCCACTCGACCAGCGAAGCCCCACCGGAACGGCCACCCTCACGCAGCACACCCGTGGCATGCCGCGTCCACGAACGGCCGTCGTCGGTGTCACCCACACTGGAGTGGAAACTCAGCTCACGACGGCCCGAGGAGTCCTCGGCGCCGACCCACACCTGCACCCGCACCGAACCGCTCTCCGGCAGGACAAGCGGCGCCTCCAGCGTCAACTCCTCCACCAGATCGCACCCGACCTGATCCCCCGCCCGCACCGCCAACTCGACGAACGCAGCACCGGGCAGCAGCACCGCACCCTGGACAAGGGAGTCAGCCAGCCACGGGTGAGTCTGGAGCGACAGCCTTCCGGTCAGCAGCACACCGTCCGTGCCGCCCACCGTGACAGCCGCGCCGAGGAGCGGGTGCTCCGCCGAACCGAGTCCGACCGCCGAGACATCACCCATCATCGGCAGCACGTCGGGCCAGAAGCGCTCACGCTGGAAGGCGTACGTCGGCAGGTCCACCCGCGTTGCGCCACGACCGGCGAAGAACACCTCCCAGTCCACCCGGACGCCACGCACGTGCAGTTGGCCTGCAGCGGTCGTAGCAGCCACCGCCTCGGGGCGGTCGTTCCGCAGCACCGGGACGAAGGCTGCCTCCGGCGCGGACTCCCGGCCCAGCGCCGACAGCGTGCCGCCCGGGCCGACCTCGACGAACGTACCCACACCCTCAGCGACGAGCGCATCGACGGCGTCGGCGAACCGCACCGACTCACGCACGTGCCGCACCCAGTACTCCGGGGAGGCAAGTTCTTCGGCGGTCGCGCGGGCACCGGTCAGCGTCGAAACGATCGGTATCGCGGGTTCACCGCACTTGATTCCCTCGACCACCGAGCGGAAGTCGTCGAGCATCGGGTCCATCAGGGGTGAGTGGAAGGCGTGGCTGACCTTCAGGCGGGACACCTTCCGGCCCGCCTCACGCCAACGCTCCGCAACCACCTCCACGTCGGCGGTGATTCCTGAGACGACCACCGAGGTCGGGCCGTTGACCGCAGCGATGCCCACGGTCTCCGGAAGATCCGCGGCGACCTCAGCCTCGGTCGCCTGGATCGCCACCATCGCGCCACCGGACGGCAGCGCCTGCATCAGCGCACCCCGCGCCGACACCACCGAAGCGGCATCCGCCAGGGACCAGACGCCGGAGACGTGCGCGGCGGCCAGCTCACCGATCGAGTGGCCCGCCAGCATGTCGGGGCGGACACCCCACGACTCGAGAAGCCGGAACAACGCCACCTCGACCGCGAACAGCGCGGGCTGCGTCGCTCCGGTCTCGTTCAGCGCATCGGCATCCTCACCGAAGAGGACTTCGCGTACCTGCGGGTCAAACTCCGCCAGCGCCTTGTCCAGAGCCTCGGCGAACACCGGGAAACGGGCGGCCAGTTCACGACCCATGCCGAGCCGCTGCGAGCCCTGACCCGAGAACAAGAAACCCAACCGGCCGGACTCGCCGGCCACTCCGCTGACCACGGCGCCAGTCGCCTGGCCCTCGGCCACAGCGGCCAGCGCGGCCAGGAACTCCGACCGGTCACCGGCGACCACCACCGCACGGTGCTCAAGCACCGCCCGCGAGGACACCAGCGCACGGCCCACGTCCGCCACGTTCAGCGCGGGAGTCGTGTCAGCGAAGGACTTGAGCCGCGCCGCCTGCTCCCGCAACGCCTCGGCACTCCGCGCCGAAAGCACCCACGGCACCAGGCCGCCGTCAGCCACCGGCTCCGCGACTTCCTCCTGCTCCTCCACCACGGGGGCCTGCTCGACGATGACGTGCGCGTTCGTGCCACTCACACCGAACGACGACACACCCGCCCGCCACGGCTGACCGGTCTCCGGCCACGCACGCGCCTCCGTCAACAGCTCCACCGCACCGGCAGACCAGTCCACGTGTGAGGTCGGCTCATCCACATGGAGCGTCTGTGGCAGCAGACGGTGCTGCATCGCCATGACCATCTTGATCACACCCGCCACACCGGCGGCAGCCTGCGTGTGACCGATGTTGGACTTCACCGAGCCGAGCCACAACGGCCGGTCCGCGGGCCGGTCCTGGCCGTAGGTGGCGAGGAGGGCCTGCGCCTCGATCGGGTCGCCAAGCGTGGTGCCGGTGCCGTGTGCCTCCATGGCATCCACGTCGGCCGACTCCAGGCCCGCGCTCGCCAACGCCTGTCGGATCACGCGCTGCTGCGACGGACCGTTCGGCGCCGTCAGGCCGTTCGACGCGCCGTCCTGGTTGACGGCGGAGCCACGTACGACGGCAAGGATCTGGTGGCCGTTGCGCTGAGCGTCCGACAGGCGCTCCACGAGCAGCATGCCGACACCCTCACCCCAGCCGGTGCCGTCGGCGGCATCGGCGAACGCCTTGACACGGCCGTCCACGGACAGCCCACGCTGGCGGCTGAACTCGATGAACGCACCCGGCGTCGACATCACCGTCACACCGCCGACCAGCGCCAGCTCGCACTCACCCTTGTGCAGCGCCTGGCTCGCCCAGTGCAAGGCCACAAGGGACGACGAGCACGCCGTGTCCACCGTGACGGCAGGGCCTTCAAGGCCGAAGGTGTACGACAGGCGGCCGGAGATGACACTCGCCGCGTTGCCGGTACCCGCGTATCCCTCCACGCTCTCCCGCGAGGCCATCAACAACGTCCCGTAGTCCTGGCCGTTGGTGCCCACGAAGACACCGGACCTGCTGCCCCGCAGCGAGTTGGGGTCGATGCCTGCCCGCTCGAACGCCTCCCAGGAGGTTTCCAGGAGGAGCCGCTGCTGCGGGTCCATCGCCAGGGCCTCACGCGGCGAAATCCCGAAGAAGCCCGGGTCGAAGTCCGCGACGCCGTCCAGGAAGGCGCCCATACGGCTATAGGTGGTGCCTGACTGCTCGGGGTCGGGGTCGTAGAGCGAGTCGACGTCCCAGCCGCGGTCCGTCGGGAACTGCGACACCGCGTCGCCGCCCCCGGCCACCAAACGCCACAAGTCCTCCGGCGACTCGACGCCGCCCGG
>NZ_JBHTSF010000309.1:0-3879 GCF_042795295.1 Streptomyces sp. NPDC056486 | reverse complement strand
ACCTCTGAGGTGGTCCCGCCCTACGGCGTTTCTGTGGAGCCTAGGAGATTCGAACTCCTGACATCTGCCTTGCAAAGGCAGCGCTCTACCAACTGAGCTAAGGCCCCGAAAACGGTGCACCCAGCCGGAAGAATCTCGCTCCGGTGGGCAACGGAGACCAGAGTACCGGGTCACCCCCCGGATCCCGCAAAAGGATTGGGGGTCCCGGTGAACGACCACGCTCCGTAAGATGCTCGGCGTGGTTCGCGGCAGCGAACCGCGGTTTTTGGGGAAGCGATGGGGAGACGCAATGGACGCCGCACAACAAGAGACAACCGCGAGAGCACGAGAGCTCCAGCGGAACTGGTACGGGGAGCCGCTGGGGGCGCTCTTCCGTCGTCTCATCGATGATCTGGGCCTCAACCAGGCACGCCTCGCCGGCGTCCTCGGTCTGTCCGCGCCCATGTTGTCCCAGCTGATGAGTGGGCAGCGCGCCAAGATCGGAAATCCCGCGGTCGTCCAGCGCGTCCAGCTACTTCAGGAGCTGGCGGGCCAGGTCGCCGACGGCAGTGTGAGCGCCGCCGAGGCCACCGACCGTATGGACGAGATCAAGAAATCTCAGGGCGGTTCCGTCCTGACGAACACCTCGCAGTCGACGACGAGTTCGGGTGCGCCCACGGTGAAGCGTGTGGTGCGCGAGATCCAGTCACTGCTGCGCTCCGTCGCGGCGGCGGGCGACATCATAGATGCCGCGGACTCCCTCGCCCCGACCCACCCGGAACTGGCAGAGTTCCTCCGGGTATACGGCGCCGGACGCACCGCGGACGCGGTCGCCCACTACGAGGCGCACCAGAACTGAGCCGTCGGCCGGGCCACCGGGCGGCCCGGAGGGGGAGCAATGCGCGACCATGGGTGAGATCTTCGCCGGCCGCTACGAACTCGTCGACCCGGTCGGACGCGGGGGAGTCGGAGCGGTCTGGCGCGCCTGGGACCACCGGCGGCGCCGGTATGTGGCCGCCAAGGTCCTGCAACAGAGCGACGCGCACGCGCTGTTGCGCTTCGTACGGGAGCAGGCGCTCCGGATCGACCACCCCCATGTGCTCGCGCCCGCCAGCTGGGCCGCCGACGACGACAAGGTCCTCTTCACCATGGCCCTGGTCGCCGGCGGCTCGCTGGCCCATGTGATCGGTGACTACGGCCCGCTGCCGCCCCGCCTGGTCTGCACGCTCCTGGACCAGCTGCTCTCCGGTCTCGCGGCGGTGCATGCCGAGGGGGTCGTGCACCGTGACATCAAGCCCGCGAACATCCTGCTCGAGGCCACCGGCATCGCGCGTCCGCATCTGCGGCTCTCCGACTTCGGCATCTCGATGCGGATGGGCGAGCCACGGCTGACCGAGACGAACTATGTGGTGGGGACGCCCGGCTACTTCGCGCCCGAGCAGATGATGGGTGCCGAGCCGGACTTCACCGCCGATCTCTTCGCCGTCGGTCTGGTGGCCCTGTATCTGCTGGAGGGCGCCAAGCCGGACGCCAAGGCCCTGATCGAGCATTTCGCCGCGCACGGCACGCCTGGGGCGCCACAGGGCGTGCCGGAGCCGCTGTGGCAGGTCGTCGCCACGCTTCTCCAGCCGGATCCGCACGCGCGGTTCCGCACCGCCACGGGTGCGCGCAAGGCGTTGGCTTCGGCCGTCGAGCTGCTGCCCGAGCCGGGGCCCGACGACGAGATCGTCGAGATCTTCGACCAACTGGGCCCGCTCCCCCAGGGGTTCGGCCCCGACGGTCCGCTCACCACTCCGCCACAGCCGGACTTCGCTCCCCCCTCCGTGCCGCCCCCACCCCTCTCCGCGCCGCAGACGGGAAGCTTCCCGTCTGCTCAGCAGCCGCAGGGCACGCCGCCGTCGGGGCAGCCGGTACAGCACGTACAGCCCCAGTCCCAGTCCCAGCCCCAGCCCCAGCAGGCGCCGCCACCACCACCGCAGGAGCCGGCGACGCCGCCCCCGCTCCCGGCTGAGTCCCCACATGTCCCCTCCCCCCACCACGTTCCGGCTCCGGTCCCAGTACCGGTCCCCCCAGCGCAGGTACCAGTTCAGGCAGCGGCGCAGACCCCCCTGCAGTCGCAGGCCCCCATGTATCTACCCGCTCACGAGCCATCACACTCCGCGACGTCACCAGTGCGCCGGGTAACTGCCCCGACTTACCCGTACACCGCTCACGTCCCACAGAACCCCCAGAACCCGCAGGACCTCCATGTCCCGCAGGCCCCACTCCAGAGCCGGCCCGTTCAGCATCGGCAGAAAAGGCGACCGGGGCCGCCCCCGAAGGTGGCGATCCCGATGCTGCTGGCCGCGCTGGCCTGCTTCGCGCTGGGCTTCTGGGCCCTGACCCAGGTCTGAGTCAGCCCTGGGTCAGGCAACCTCGGTCAGGTCTGGGTCAGCCCTGGCTCAAGCCCGACCCGCCGCCCGTCTCCGCCCGATCAGCGTCCACACGCCCAGGACCATGAGCAGCACGGTCCCGGCCCCGAACCCACCGGCGGCGACGACCTTCATGACGTCTGCGTTGCCGCTCCCACCGCCGTCACCACCGCCGTCACCGGCTGCCGTATCGCCCCGCGCCGCGGCGTCCTTGTCCTGGCCGGTGACACTGAACTGGTCCGCGGGGCGCGCCGTCCCCTCGTACGCGGGCCCCGCCTTCGCGGTGCCGTCGACGTTCACCCGCAGCGTCAGATCCAGCGGCGCCTTGCCGAACTGCCGGGCGACCTGGGGGTTGAGATGGACCGAGAGGTAGTACCACCCGGCGAACCGCGTTCCGGCCACGCCGTCGATCGGGGAGTAGCGGTTCTCGTACGCGACGGGGGCCACCGGCTTCAGCGCGGTCGATTTCTGCTTGCCGTCGTATGCCGTGTCGGCGTCGTCGATACGAGCGCGCACCGGATTGGCCAGTGACATGACGAACGCAGACGTCACGTAGTCGCCCTCACCCCCGCTGGCGCTGCCCAACTCGGCACTGGCGGATATCTGCTGCCCCCAGTCGACCGGCACACGGTAGAAGAGTGTCTCGCCGGGCTCGATCCGGTCGCCCCAGACGCCCGTCCGCAGCGCCCGGGCGTCATTGAAGCCTGTGCCGCCCCTGCGTTCCTTGCGCTCACCGCCGGGAGGCGTGGGCGAGGCGGAGTTCCACGACTCGGGCGGCGTCGTGGAGGCGCCCTTGGCCACCGCGGGCTCCGAGACGACGCGAAGCTCCGTGTCCCACGTCTCCGTGCTGGATCCGGGTCGGCTGTTCCGCTCGACCACCGCGTAGTACGTACCGGCAGACTTGCACCGGTTCTCGGCGGGGCCCACCTCCCGTACCGCCCAGGCGGTGATGGGCCGCGGGCTCTGCGACGTACCGAATCGCGCGTCCTGGGAATTGCAGTTGTTGCCGTTCGCGTCCTGTAAGGACACCTCGACGCCGTCCCCGTAGACGACCTGGGAGTCGAGCCCGGGAACGGCGGTGGCCGAGACGTACACGGTCTCTCTGGCGTCGAGTTGAAGCTGGTAGTAGAGCTTTTCCCCGCGCGCGAGGGAGCTCTTGTACGTCGACCCCGGCGTGAGTTTCGCGCTGCCCATGCTGTTCTTCGCGCCTTCGACCGGCATGGCCCGGTCGTCGAAGGCGTACGGACTCGGTGTGCCGGCCGCCGCGGCCTGTCCCGGCAGCGCCATCAACGCGCACATCGCCGCTCCCGCGGCCAGCGTCGCCCGGCCTCTGCGCAGCCGCCCCATCACGTGCACCCCTCCCCGACGAACCAGACGAACCAGCCGTCCCGGCCACTCATGTCCGTGTGGATACTCGACAGCCCTTGCCCACGCAAGGCAATAGCTTGCGCGCGCAAAGATCAGCTGTCCGGAGACGTCCGGACAGCAC
>NZ_JBHTSF010000308.1:0-3904 GCF_042795295.1 Streptomyces sp. NPDC056486 | reverse complement strand
ACCCGTGTCCCGCACGGGTGGCCCTGCGTCGTGCGGCTCCGTCAGACGCCCACCGACTCGCGATCGGCGGTTTCGGGCGCGGCCCGAAGACCGGCGGACCGCCGACTCAGCGCCTCGCCCTCCACATCTACGCGAGGCAGCAAACGGTCAAGGGGACGCGGCAGCCACCACGCGGCCTTGCCGAGCAGGGCGAGAACGGCGGGGACGAGCGCCATGCGGACGACGAACGCGTCGAACAGAACGGCCGAGGCAAGGCCGAACCCGATCGTCTTGATCATCGATTCGCCGGCGCCGATGAACCCGGAGAACACCGCCATCATGATCAGTGCGGCGGCCACGACGACACGTGCGCTGTACCGGAAGCCACTGACCACGGCCTGCCCCGGCCGGTCCCCGTGCACGTACGCCTCCCGCATACGCGCGACGAGGAACACCTCGTAGTCCATGGCGAGCCCGAAGACGATGCCCACCATGAAGATCGGCATCATGCTCATGATCGGCCCGGTCTGCTCGACGCTGAGGAGTTCGGCGCCCCAGCCCCACTGGAAGACCGCGACGACCGAGCCGAGGGCGGCGCCGACGGACAGGAGGAAGCCGAGGGCCGCCTTGACCGGCACGAGCACGGAGCGGAAGACCACCATCAGGAGCAGCACGGCAAGGCCCACCACGACGGCGAGGTACGGGATCAGGGCGTCCTGGACCTTCTGCGCCATGTCGATGTTCATCGCGGTGGTGCCGGTGACCTCGAAGGTGGCTCCCCCGGTGGTCGACTCGATCGCGGGACGGTCGTCGCGGATGGTGTGGACGAGGTCCTTGGTCCGCTGATCGGTGGGGGCGTCGGCCGATACGGCGGTGAACATCGCGGTGTCACCGGCGGGGTTGAACTGCGCCGCCGACACGGAGACGACCCCCTCCGTGGCGCCGATCTTCTGCTCGACGGTCGACACGGCGGCCTTCGGATCGGCGGCGCCCTCGGCGTCCACGACGATCGTCAAGGGCCCGTTGAAGCCGGGGCCGAAGCCGTCGGCGAGCGCGTCGTAGGCGCGGCGTTCCGTGGTCGAGGTGGGCTTGGCCTCGTCTCCCGGCATACCGAGCTGGAGATCGAGCACGGGCAGGGCGAGCGCGCCAAGGACCGCGACCGAGGCGAGGAGCACGGGGACGGGGCGGCGCAGGACGAACCTGGCCCAGCGGCTGCCGCCGTTGCGCTCGCCGCTTTCCTTGTCCCTGCCTCGCTTGCGGGTGGAGCGGGAGAGGACGGCGTTCGGCCAGAGGCCCAGCAGGGCAGGGACGAGAGTGAGGGCGATGACGACGCAGACGACGACCGCCCCGGCCGCGGCGAGACCCATCTTGGTCAGCATGGGAATGCCGACCACCGAGAGTCCTGCCAGTGCGATGACGACGGTGAGCCCCGCGAAGACGACCGCCGAACCGGCCGTACCGACGGCCAGGCCCGCCGCTTCCTGGGGCGTGTGCCCCTTGCCTCGCTCCTCCCGGTAGCGGGAGACGATGAACAGGGCGTAGTCGATGCCGCACGCGAGGCCGAGCATCGTGGCGAGGGTGCCGGTCGTCGCGGAGAGACCGAGGGCGCTGCCCAGGGCGAGGATCGAGGCCATGCTCACGCCGACGCCGATGACGGCGGTGAGCAGCGGAAGCCCGGCAGCGGCCAGCGAGCCGAAGGTGATCAGCAGGACGACGGCCGCGATGGCGATGCCGATCCCCTCGGCGGCGCCGCCCGCGGCGGGCTGGCTCGCGAGGGCGTTTCCGCCGACATTGACGGTCAGGCCCGCGTCACGGGCCGTCTCGATGGCGCCTTCGAGGGTCGACTTGGTCCGGTCGGTGAGGTCGTCGGCCTTCACCTTGTACGTGACGGTCGCGTACGCCGTCGAGCCGTCCTCGCTCACCGCCCGCGCCTTGAACGGGTCGACGGCCTGGGCGACTTGGGACCCGCCGACCGCCCCGTCCCCGGACCTCGCGACGAACTTCTCGACGGCGGCCCGGTTCTCGGTCGCGGTGATCTTCTGCCCGTCCGCGGCGACGAAGACGATCCGTGCGCTCGCCCCGTCGGCCGAGGCCCCGGGGAAGCGCTGCTCCATCAGGTCGAATGCCTTCTGGGACTCGATGCCCGGCATGGAGTTGCCCTCGTCGGGAGCGGCGGGCGCAGTGAGCGCGCCGAAGCCGACGGCACCGAGAACCGCCGCCCACAGCAGGGCGACGTACCAACGCCGCCGGAAGGCCAGACGGCCAAGGCGATAGAGAAGAGTAGCCACGGGCAGAGGTCTCCAGATCTTGTCTCGGGTACCTCCACAGGCTCTCCGGGCAGGGGGTGTCCGGTCGTCGTGCGCCTGCTGACAATCCGGCGTACTGACGTGGCAGTACGCGCGCCCGCCGCGTCATCCGCAGGGCTTACGCCCCCTGCGGTTCAGGGGCGCGGCCAGGGGTGCCCCTCCAGGCTCTCGATGTCGCCGTTGAAGCGCTGGAGGAAGCCTGCGAACGTCGCCACGTCTTCCGCCGACCAGCCGGCCAGGACCTTCTCAAGGCCCTGGGTGTACTCGGCACGGTCGGCGTCGAGTTGGCTCTCGCCCTCGGCGGAGATGCGGAACTTGCGGGCCATCCCGCCCTCGGGGTCGGGGATGCGCTCGACGAGTCCGGTGCGCAGCATGGCCGCGGTCTGCCGGTTGAGGGTGGAGGCATCGAGGCCGAAGGCTTCGGTGAGCTGACCGATGGACATCGGGCCGTCCATCTGGATGCGGCTGAGCAGGACGTACGCACTGCGGTCCAGGCGGCCCCCGGAGGAGCGCGTACGGGGGTTGTACAGGTGTGAGTGCCGTCCGAGCAGCATCGTCTCGAATTCGACCTGCCGAACGGGCTTGTCCGTTCGGCCAACGGGTGTGTCCATACGGCGACCAGGCTTTTCCATACACGCATTCTACCCATAACGTGCATCATGCACTTCGTATGTATAGTGCACATCAATACCGAGACGGCAGAGCCCGAGAAAAGAGAAACCATGAGCGCCATGGACTTCACCGACCGCAGCGTGATCGTGACCGGGGCCGGCTCAGGCATCGGAAGAGCCACCGCCCTCGCCTTCGCCGAGCGCGGGGCCAAGGTGGTCGTCGCCGACCTGAACGCGGGGGGCGCCGCCGAGGTCACCGCCGAGATCGAGTCGGGTGGCGGTACGGCCGTGGCGGTCGTGGGCGATCTCAGCGGACAGGCGGTGGTCGACGAGGTCGTGGCGACCGCGCTGAAGAGCTTCGGCGGCATCGACGTCCTGGTCAACAACGCCGGGATCATGGACAGCATGTCGGCCGCGGCGGACGTCACGGACACGGAGTGGGAGCGGGTCATCCGCATCAACCTCACCGCCCCGTTCCTGCTTGCCCGGGCCGTCCTGCCGCACATGCTCGATGCGGGCCGAGGCTCTCTCGTCTTCACGGCGTCCGAGGCCTCGCTGCGGGGCAGCGCCGCCGGAGCGGCCTACACCGCGTCCAAGCACGGCATCGTGGGCCTGACCAAGTCGCTTGCCGTGACCTACCGGGAGAAGGGAATCCGCACCAATGCGATAGCCCCCGGCGGCACGATCACCAACATCCGGGTCGACGCCGACAGGGACGCACTCGGCCCACAGGCACTGGCCCCGTACATGGGGAACGTCGGCCGCCCCGCCGGCGCCGAGACGCAGGCCGCGGCCATCGTGTTCCTCGCGTCGGAGGCGGCGGGCAACATCAACGGGGTGATTCTGCCGGTGGACGGGGGTTGGTCGGCGGTCTGACCAGGTTCACGCCTCGCCGGCTTCACGCCTGACCGGCTTCGAGGTGGTACACGAGTAAGGGCCGCGACCTTCCGGTCACGGCCCTCACTCGTACAAGACTGTTAAAAGTGTCCGAGGGGGGACTTGAACCCC
>NZ_JBHTSF010000307.1:0-3937 GCF_042795295.1 Streptomyces sp. NPDC056486 | reverse complement strand
GCCCCGGACCGTGAGGAACGGTCCGGGGCCAGCCCCTTTTTGCTTTTCGGCTGCGGGTGCTTCGTGGCTGGTCGCGCAGTTCCCCGCGCCCCTTACGGGGCGCCCCCCGCGGCTATGACGTGATCGTGACCCCTTCCGGTACGTTCCGGACGCGGGGCAGTCGGGGATTGACGCGGAGCACGCTCAGGTTCGGGAAGCGGGAGAGCCAGGACATGTCCGTGTCGGCCAGCTCCGCGGTGATCCACAGATGCGTGAGCTGCTCGTGCTCCAGGCCGTCGAGGAGCTCCTCGGTGGGCATGACGCCGACGACCTGGATCCACGGCCGCCCGCCCAGCTGCCGAAGGGCCGCGAGCTCGGCGGTGTCGGCGACGGGGTAGTACAGGCCGATCGGATCGAGATGGGCGATGATCTCGCGCGCGTACCGCTCCGTGTCGAAGTGCCGCCACGGGCGGACCAGCTCGACCCGGATGGACAGCGCCGAGCGGTGGCGCATGCGGGCGAGGTAGTCGATGGCGGCGTCGTCCGCGACGTGGGTCGCCGTGATCGCCAGGAGGAGCGCCTCCTGGTCGTTCGGCACCTGCGCGGGATCCGGCAGCTGCTCCAGGACGATGGGGCCGACCCAGCCGAGGCTGCGGGCGGCGAGCTCCGTCGTGGGGCGCACGAGGTTCTTCGTGCGGTCGTGTACGAGCTGCTGCACCGCCGGGTCGAGCTCGGTGACGTGCTCAAGGCAGGCCGCGGCCATCAGGCGCCGGTGGTTCACGTGCGGGCGGCGCAGGTTCGGGGCGGCGGCCAGGAGCCGCTCCAGGAAGTCGGCGCACTCCTCGGGCCGCGCGTGGGCGGCGGCCATGCGGATGACCTCCTCCCACTCGGCCTGGTGCGCGTGCTCGACCAGGGTGCGCAACTGGCCGCGGGCCACGATCTCCTTGGCGGCCAGATAGTCCTGGAAGGTGCGGTGGATGAAGTCCACCGAGAGGCCCGCCTGTTCCCGGAGGAGCCCCGTGCGGTGCAGCAGATGACGGAAGATCTTCTCGCCGTCGCCCTCCGCGCGCGCGGAGGGAATGGCGGGCAGAGCGCCGTCCAGGATGGCGACCACACGCTGACGCGGCAGCTCCGAGACGCCCTCCTCCACCATCGCGTGGGCCAGCTTGCGCAGGAGCAGCTCCCGGGGCCCTTGCTGGAGCCGCACATCATCGGCGTACAGAACATCGCGCTCGGGATCGCGGCGCTGGAGGAGCATCTCCAGAGCCGCGTCGTACAACTCCTTGCGCCCCTTGGGCAGTGAGCCGGACCGGTCGCGGTTGAGGGCGCATATCAGGCCGCACATCAGGGGGTTGGTGGCGAGCTGACGCAGTTCGCGGAAGATCCGCACCGAGTGCAGGAGCCGCTGTTCGTACTCCTTGAGCTTGTCGCGCTCCGCCTGCTCCTTGCACTGCTCGTCGCTCATCGCCGCCGCGTGCCAGTCACGGATGAAGTGTGTGACCTGGTCGCGTGACATCGGCGCGAGGGAAAGTTCCTTGAAGCCCTCCTCGGCGAGCCGCTCCTGAGCCAGCCAGCCGTCCTCGACGGCGGAGGGCCGGGAGGTGACCAGACAGCCGTTCCCGGAGTAGATGCGAAGCAGCCGACGCAGTTGGTTGCGCAGTTCGCCGCGGGTCTCCTCCGGGGCTTCGTCGATCCCGTCGACCAGGAGCATGCCGCGGCCCGCGAGGAGCGTGCGCACGACCCAGCCCTCCGGGGCCTGGTCGGCCAGCGGGTGCCGGATGGCGTGCAGGAAGTCGTCCGGGGCGGGGAAGCCCTCGCGGGCGAAGCGGCGTACGGGCAGGACGAAGGGCACGCGGGCGCCCTCGCGCGCCGCCGCTACGGCGAGCCACTGGATGAGGGTCGTCTTGCCCGAGCCCGCGACACCGCGGAGCAGCACCCTCTCGTGCCCCTCCAGGGCCCGGTCGGCGAGCAGCACGGTCTGCGGCTCACCCGGTACGCCGCTGTTGCTGCTCTCCTCGGCCTCCAGGCTGAGGTAGGTGTCCTCCAGGGGCCAGCGGTCCGGCGCGTTGGAAAGGTCCACGCCGACGATGGTGAGCCAGCCGTGCTGCCGTACGACCTCTTCGGCGTACGCGGCCTCGAAGTCCCGGTCCTCCTGCGACCGTTCGGGCTGGCGGGCCGCGGCCTCCGCGTCGTTCAGGTCGATGAGCTGACGGATGCGGCTGGCCCGCTCGGCCATGTGCCGCTGGATGTGCGGAGAGCGCCGGACGAAGTGGTACAGAACGTGCAGGCACACGGCCACGAGCAGCTCGTCGTGGAACGACGCGGCGCCGGGGGAGAGGGCGCGGTCCGCGCCCTGCACGGCGCCGCGCAGCCGTCGTGCGTAGTCCTGCGGGCCCAGGCGCACGGCGTCCACGTCCGTGAGGTCCAGTTCCCCGATGGCGAGCAACGTGCGGGTCAACACATCGGCTACAGCGGTGAGTTCAGCAGCCGGGGCGGAGTGCGACTCGGTGGCGAGGCGGACGAAGTCGGCGGCCGTGCGGTGCACGTCGTCCGGTGTCGCCGGTGCATCGGCGCCGCGCCACGTGGTGAGGGCGGCGATCAGATCGGGCGTGTCGGGCGGCAGTGGGGGAGGCAGGCGGATGAGCCGTTGTACCAGAGGCGCTGCGAGGGTCGAGGGAATGCGGACAACGGGCTCCATGGACATAGGGGTCCCTGCGGCTGGGATTGCACGTGTCGTGGGGAGTCAAGAGTAGGTCAACTCCGCCAGGGGGGGAGGGGTGATGAGTTCGATCCGACCGGCGCCTACTGCCCCACGGCCTCACTTGCCGTACGGCGGGGGCGGTGTCTGCTGACTGGCTCCGGTGCCGTAGCCGTCGAGCAGCATTTTCGCGGCCACCGTCGCTCCGTCGCCGCGGAGCGTGCCGGCCACGGCCCTCGCTCGTGTACGGGTCTCGGGGGCGAGGGCCTTCGTGAGAGCGGCGGAGAGGGACGCGACGGTCGGGGCCTGCGTCGGGCCGTCGTGGGCCGCGCCGATGCCGAGGGCGGCCACTCGGGAGGCCCAGTACGGCTGGTCCGCGATCAGGGGGACCACGACCTGCGGCGCGCCGGCCCGGGCCGCCGTCGTCGTGGTGCCCGCCCCGCCGTGGTGCACGACGGCGGCCACCCTGCGGAACAGCGCCTGCTGGTTGACGTCGCCGACGACGAAGCAGTCATCGGCGTCGTCGACGGGGGCGAGGCCCGCCCAGCCACGGGCGAGGATGACGCGGCGGCCGTGCGCGCGGCTCGCCTCGATGGCAACTCGGGCGATGTCCTTCGGGGTGTGCGTGGCCATGCTGCCGAAGCCGACGTAGACGGGTGGTGCGCCTGAGCCTGCGCCTACGGCTGCGCTTGGGCCCGCGCCTCCGTTCAGGAACTCCTCCAGGTCTGCCGGGAGCGGACGGTCGTCGGGCAGGATCCACGCCCCGGTCTGCACGATGTCGAGGTCCGTCATGCCCTGCGAGGGGCACAGCGTCGTGTCCGCCGCCAGCCAAGGCCGGTCGGTGAGGACGTGGTCGCGGACGTTGTCGACCGGCGGCAGGCCGATCGCCGCCCGCCCACTGTTGAGCGCCTCGCCGTACAACGCGTTCACCCGCTGGGCGTCCTGCTCCCACAGCACCCGGTTGTCGGTCTCGCCCTGCGGAGACTGCTTGCCCGGCCGCGCCCCCGGCGACGAGTGCCGCGACGGCAGCCCGAGGGTGTGGAAGCACGCGAGCACGTAGGGGACCCCCAGCTTCTCGGCGACGTCCCGTGCACCGGCCGGCATCAGGCCGGTCGCCACCACGGCGTCACATCCCTCGGCGGCCGCCTCGGTGAGCGTGGCGAACCGCGCGGCGACCAGCGCGGGAGCGAGCCGGAACGCGTCCTCCCTCGTCGGCGGTTTCGGACCGGCGACCACCGAGCGCACGATCGGACCGAGCGG
>NZ_JBHTSF010000306.1:0-4083 GCF_042795295.1 Streptomyces sp. NPDC056486 | reverse complement strand
TCCGTGCGCCCCCGCCGCTGTCAGTGCGCGCCGATACGAATGCTCTGGCCTGCCAAGCCTCTGGTTTCTGCGCACACCGATTCCCGCCTGGCCGATGGCACGCCGACCGGTCTCGGCATCAAATGCGGTGGGAGGCGCAGACCGATGGCTGGTCCTCGGTACGCTCGCTGCATGCTCATCGCGCACGTAAGCCCCAGGACCATGGGCAAGACCACCAACGCGGCGTTCCTGGCCCATGCCATGCACGAGCGCGGATACCCCATGATCGGCTTCGACGCCGACCACTCCCGGCAGTTCCAGAAGTGGGACGAGAAGGCCAATTTCCCCTTCCCGGTCGTGAGTGCGGCAGCGTCGAACTTTCACATGAACATGCCCGGCATGGTCCCGGAGGGGCATTACGGCATGATCGACTGCGGTCACGCCGAGGACCATATGGATGTCACTTCCTCGGTGCTGCGCTGCGCAGATCTCGCGATCTTGAACTCGTCGCCATCGACGGCCGACCTCTACCGCATCCGGGATCTGCCCATGCGGAAGGTCATTGACGACGTCGCGCCGCTGCGGGTGGACTCCAAGCCCACGGAGACGTGGGTTCTGCTCAACCGCGTTCCGCCCCAGACGGCCGCCAAGGCGGTGCCCGAGGCCCGACGGTGGTTCGCCAAGCGGAATTGGAACGTGTTCACCACCACGGTTCCCTTCATCCAGACCTACTCGCAGGCGATCCCGTTTCCGGTGAAGGCCGCCGGCACTCACCTGGATACGCTCGTCACCGAGATGAAGGACCGGGGGCTGATCCCGTGAGCCCCCGCAACAGCATTGACGACCTCGACGACGATGACCTCCTCAACGAGGGCGCAGGCGGCGTACCTGAGCAGTCCACCGGTCCGGACGGTCTGCCCGTTGCAGCTGCCCCCGTGACCATCGCCCAGGGGCGCCCCCGGGCTGCCCTGACCCTGGCTGACCTCCCCGAGCCCGAAGAGGTCGAGGCGAGCGGCCCCCTCTCGGCGCACGAGGAGGAGCTCTACAACCTGTGCATGCGCGGGGTCGAGGAGTTCAAAACGGCTTGGTGGGTCCTGGGGAAGTCGGTGGCGAACATGAACTCCAGGCGCCTGTACCGCAAGACGCACCCCAGCTTTGCGGCCTGGTGCAAGGACACCCTCGGCAAGTCGCGGGCATCGGCGTACGAAGAGATCACGGCCTACGCGCTCGGGGAGCTCGTGTCTGCACGTGCAGACACTCCGTTCGAAGGGAATTCGAACGGAGTGTCTGCGCGTGCAGACACTCCCGCGATCGGCAAGAAAGCGGCGAGCGCCTACAACACGATCACCAAGGACTACGGGCCTGAGGTCTCGGTGGCCGTACACGAGACCATCAAGGACGCCACCGGCAAAGAGGCGTCGGTGAAGGTCATTCAGGGCATCGTTCAGCAGGTCCCGCGCAAGGAGGACCAGGAGCTGAGCGAGACCGAACTGACAGCCATGGCGCGCGAGCTCGCGGCGACCCAGGCGGCGACCCAGGAGGCGGCCCGCCTCGCGAGCCAGCGGGAGAGGGAAGGGGAACAAGCTGTCACCGGAACCCCTGCCGTGGATGCCCTCCGCTCGGCCCTCGCCGACCTGGAATCGGCTCAGCGCGCGCTGACCCCAGCAAAGATCAAAAGGGCCCTCGCCGAATCGTCGGACGAGGCCGCCGAGATTCTGCAGGACGCCAAAGACGCCGCGGACAAGGCATCCAAGAGGGTCGGAACCTTCCTGCCCGAGTAGCCCGCGGGCGACGCCGAGACACCTGACGGCTTGAACGAGCGGGGCCCGACGTAGCGCTGTCGGGCCCCGCTCCGTGTTCGCCAAGTGTTACGTCGCGGCGGGGAGGGGGCGCCCGACGTCGGCGAGGAGCTCGGCCGGGAATCCCTCACGGCACCAAGTCACCACGAGGTCCGAGGCCAGGCCGCCAGCCCCATGGAGCAGCGGGCCGCTCTGCTCGCCCATCAGCCGTGCGGCATCCTGGGCACGTACGGGGATGCCGAGGTATGCCCTTCCGGGGCGCCGCCACGTCAGGTCACGCGCGGCCCCGCCTGCTCCCGCGCACCAGGCGTGTTCCACCGGCCACGCGGTATCCCACGCCCACCCCTCGACGTAGGCGAGCTCTCCGCCAGTTGCCCACGCCCACGAAACCGATTCGATGTAGCACCGGCCCGGCTCGCCGGGCGGATCTCCGCCATCGGGCCAGGGCGCCGGGGTGAACAGGCGCCCGTGCGCCAGGAGCAAGGCCGACAGACCGGGGTGCACCCATCCCGAGCGCTCACCCCGGGCGCTGGCATCCATGCGCAGGTACTCGATGAGCCAGCCCTCGGCCTCGCTCGTGACGGATTCGGTGCCGGTCATCGGCAGAGGCCTCCAGGAGTTCGGTTGGTCGTAGAGGTCAAGTCTCCCGTCCTCACGTGGTTCTGGAGGTCTAAGCGGGAATCGTTTCGACACGTCGGCGGATGTCACTTGGTTGCCCTGGCCACGAATCGCGATGAGACCGGATGTCACCGCAAGTGGCAGCGCTGCCTGCGGTGATGCAATCGCAGTGACTCCCGCCCTCAGCGATATTGACCTTCGGAGGGCCGCGTAACCGACTCCCGAATCCATCGCGGAACGACATCCGTAGAGACCTGCACAGCCACTCACGCGTTCCTGATGAGGCGCTTGACCGAAACCGCCACATGCCACCGAGCGCCAGACACGAACGGCTGCCGCCGAAGCCGGGAAGGTGCAGGTCACCCCCGAAACCGCCAACCCGTGCACCCCTCTTGGGCCGAAACCGCCAAACGGTGCAGCCCGCCTGACCAGGCGTTATGACACCTGCGCATCTCCTATGAGCCACAGGCATACAGCTCGGCAACCCCTCCGCCCCGGACGTTCGCAAAGCAAGGTTGTAAATGAACTTGTAGTTGATTTACAACATGTGTCATGGTGGTGCCTCACCAACCAGAGGGAGACCAGGACATGCAGACGCAAGCCACCACCGACACCAAGAGCCCGACCGCGACCGCTGCACCCTCACTCACCGAGGAGAGCGGAGCCCCGCTGTACGAGCGGGCCGAGGTCCGGCACGCCGCCGTGGGCAAGGGCCGCCGCGTGCACTTCTCACCCGGCAATGACGACACCCTGTGCGGCCGGGCTCTGACCGAGTACCTCAACCCGGACGAGGCCGCCGCCCGCTACGGCAAGGGACATGAGCTGTGCATCCGGTGCGTGGCCTCCGCCGAGGAACGGGCATACGCGATCAGCCTCGGGGCCGTCTCGCAGCTCTCCCGCGCCGCCGTCCAACTCGGGGACGTCGTCGGCCGCGCCTTCAGGATTGACGAGGCGGCCCTCCACCTGTTCGCGGACGTCACTCCGGACGCACGGCCCTCGCTCGGCGAGGTGCTCTCGATCACGCGCGCCGACCGGGTCAGGTTCGGCGACACGGTGTTCGGCTGCCTCCCGGACTCCGTGGACATCACGGCCGCGTCCCTCGGCCACGTACTCATGCACTCCGACCCGTACGTCGCTGCACCCCGGCCGTATAACTCGGCGTGCGGGTGCCTCGGTTGCACGCAGGCCGCATCTCTGCCCGGCCCGGTGATCACCCTCGCCACCGACACACCGTGGGAAGCGTGCGACCCGACCCCGGCCGCCTCGCTCGTCCTGGTCCGCGAAGGCAACCGCACTGCAGGCAGCGCACCCCGAAACGCCGATACCCCTGACGTGCTCGCGGCTCTCGCCGCCCTCGAACCCCTTCAGCTCGCCACGGTCACCGACGGGCACGACCACACCGGGCGCGACGAGTTCGACGAGCAGGCGCACGGCGCACTCGTCCAACCGCGTTGCGCCGGATTGGTGACGGTCTACTGGCTCATCGGGGGCCTCTATGTGACCGGTGAAGACCGCAAGCCCCACCGCGTCGAACTGCGCAGCATCGCCGCCCGGTTGCGCGCCGAAGGCTGGCGCGTCGACCCGGGTTCCATCCGGTGTGTCAACGCTTGGCGGCCAACCGCCGAGGTGTAGCCGAACGCCGATGTCGGGCATCGGTCGAGGGCCCCGCCGCACACGCGGCGGGGCC
>NZ_JBHTSF010000305.1:0-4093 GCF_042795295.1 Streptomyces sp. NPDC056486 | reverse complement strand
TCACCGAAGCCACCCCCTGGCCCCACCACAACCGACCACGCAACGCCGCCGTCTCCGCCTTCGGCGTCAGCGGCACCAACGCCCACCTCATCCTCAGCGAAGCACCGGCCAGGAAAACCGCCGCCGACACACCCCACGAAGCCGGGACACCCGGGGAGGCCGGGCTCCCGTTGACGCTCTCGGCGAAGTCCCGAGCATCGCTCCGCGCACAGGCCACCCGGCTGCACAGCCACCTGACCGAGCACCCGGACCTTCCACTGCCCCATGTGGCGCACGCTCTGGCCACCACCCGCAGCGTCTTCAACCACCGCGCGGTGCTCACCACTGACTCCCGCGAGGAAGCCCTCCTGGCCCTGGACGCATTGGGGGCGGACCGGCCGCACCCCGCGCTGGTGCAGGGCATGGCGGGCGACGCGGGCGCGGAGAGCGGCGGTACCGCGTTCGTCTTCCCCGGCCAGGGCTCCCAGTATCCCGGCATGGCGCGCCAACTCCTTGTCTCCTCACCGGCGTTCAGGAAGACCGTGCTCGCCTGCGAAGAGGCGCTGTCACGCTACGTGGACTGGTCACTGACCGACGTGCTCGAGGAGCGTGCGGGCGCGCCGGGCCTGGACCGGGTGGACGTGGTGCAGCCCGCACTGTTCGCCGTCCTTGTGGCTCTCGCCCGCCATTGGCAGGCCGCCGGGATCGAACCCGATGCCGTACTCGGCCACTCCCAGGGAGAGATCGCCGCCGCGCATATCGCCGGAGCGCTCTCGCTGGAGGACGCCGTGCACATCGTCGCACTCCGCAGCAGGGCACTGACCTCCCTAGAGGGAAGCGGCGGAATGGCTTCACTGCCGCTGGGCGCCGAAGCCGCAGCGGAGCTGCTCGTCGCCTGGCAGGGGCGGCTGACGATCTCCGCGGTGAACGGGCCCGGGGCCACGGTGGTCGCCGGGGACACGTCCGCCTTGGAAGAGCTCCTCGCTCAATGCGCGACCGACGGGATCGATGCCCGCAAGATCGCGGTGAGTTACGCCTCCCACTCGCATCACATCGACGCGCTCACGGACGAGCTGCTCGAGGCCCTCGCTCCCATCAGGGCTCGCCCCGCGTCCATCCCCTTCCACTCCACCGTCACAGGGACCCTCCTGGACACCCGCGAGCTGACCGCGTCGTACTGGTGCCGCAATCTTCGCCACACCGTCCAACTCGAAGCCACCGTGCGTGGCCTTTTGGACACGGGATGCCGCACGTTCATCGAAGTGAGCCCACACCCGGTCCTCACCCCCGCACTTCAGTCCACGGTGGACACCCACCCCGGCGCCGAGGACGACACGGCCACGCCGCCCCTGGTCACCGGCACTCTGCACCGGAACCGCCCCGCGGGCCAGGCCTTCCACACCGCGCTCGGGCAGCTGCACACCCACCACCACACGATCAACTGGCCCACCACCCGCAGCCGGAACAGACCTTGCCGGCAAGCAGCCGACATCCACAGCACCCCGCCCCACCGGCCGTTGCACCTGCCCACCTATCCCTTCCAGCACGACTCCTACTGGATCGCCCCCCAACCCAGGACCCACGGGCACGCGGATGAGAACGGACCCGCACTGCTTCCCCTGCACTGGGAGCCCTTCCCCACGTCGAGCACCACGGCCGCACTGCCGTCCCACACGGCACTGCTCACCGACCCCCTCAACGCCCACCTCGACAGCGCCCCAGCCCCGGGCACCACTACAGCCACCACTGCCATCGCCGCACTCATACCCGCCACGCACCACCGTCGCGATCTGGCGGAACTGGGTCACGCCCTGGAAAACGGCGCCGCCGCCCCCGACACAGTCATCGCCCCCCTACCCACCAGCACAACCCCCACCAAAGACACCCCCACCGAAATCCACGACACCCTCACCCGCACCCTCACCTTCCTCCAACACTGGCTCAACAACGACCACTACACCAACACCCACCTCATCCTCACCACCCACCACGCCACCACCGTCCACCCCGACGAAGACCCCAACCTCACCCACGCCACCCTCACCGGCCTCATCCGCACCGCACAGACCGAACACCCCCACCGCATCACCCTCATCGACCTCGACACCCACCCCGACACACCCCGCGCACTCCCCCACACCCTCACCACCAACGAACCCCACCTCGCCATCCGACAAGGCACCCTCCACATCCCCCGCCTCACCCGACTCCCACACACCCCCACCCCGGACACACCCGCCACCACCTGGAACCCCCAAGGCACCGTCCTCATCACCGGCGGCACCGGCACCCTCGCCGCCCACACCGCACGACACCTGGTCACCCACCACGGCATACGCCACCTCCACCTCGCCAGCCGCACCGGACAACAAGCACCCGGAGCCGACCAACTCACCACCCAACTCACCCAACTCGGCGCCAAAGTCACCATCACCGCCTGCGACACCGCCGACCCCGACCAAATCACCGCACTCCTCGACACCATCCCCGCCACACACCCCCTCAGCGCCATCATCCACACCGCCGGCACCATCGACATGGCACCCATCCAAAACCTCACCCCCCAACAACTCCACACCGTCCTACGCCCCAAAATCGACACCGCCTGGAACCTCCACCACGCCACCCGCCACCTCAACCTCGACGCCTTCATCCTCTACAGCTCCCTCGCCGCCACCCTCGCCTCCCCCGGCCAAGCCAACTACGCCGCCGCCAACACCTACCTCAACGCCCTCGCCCACCACCGCCACACCCAAAACCTCCCCGCCACCAGCATCGCCTGGGGCCCCTGGGCCGACAACACCGGCATGATCCGCCACCTCAACACCACCACCCGCAACCACACCACCCGCACCGGATTCCCACCCCACACCACCCAACACGCCCTCACTCTCCTCGACACCGCCCTCACCACCCACCACCCCACCACCACCGCAACCCACCTCAACACCACCAACCTCACCACCCAAGCCCACAACAACACCCTCCCCCCACTCCTCCACAACCTCACCCCCACACCCACCACCCACCACCCAAGCGGCTCCACCACGGACGACATGGCGTCCAGGCACTCGCGTACCGGTTCGCTGGCAGAAGGGCTCGGCTCCCTCACCAAGAGCGAGCAGCTCGAACGCCTGCTCTCACTGGTCCGTACGACAATCGCCGCCGTCCTGGCCAGCCCCGACCCCGAGCTCATCGACGCGCGGCAGTCGTTCAAGGAGCTGGGCTTCGACTCCCTCACCACCCTCCAACTGCGCAACCACCTCGCCCACGCCAGCGGGATTCGTCTCCCCGCCACCCTCGCCTTCGACCACCCCACGCCACAGAGTCTCGCCACGTACCTCCGTGAGCAGCTCGTCCCGGCCGGTGGTGAACAGGCTTCGGGCAATGGCGTGTTGGACGTCCTGATGGCGGAGATCGGCAAGCTCGAATCGGCCTTCTCGCCCGAAGCCCTGGATGTGGCAGAACACGCGCAGGTATCCGCGCGCCTCAGGGAGTTCGTCAAGTCCTGGGAGAACAGACAGGGCCACTCGGCAACTGACTCGGCGCCGGGCGACCTGGACTCCGCCACGGACGACGAACTCTTCAGCGTGCTCGACGGCGAGCTCCAGACTCCCTGACCGAAAAATTTCCGACCTCTGCAAGGGACTAATCAAGTGGCTGGCGAAGACAAGCTCCGGACCTACCTCAAGCGGGCGACCACGGACTTGCGTCAGACCCGCCGACGCTTGCAGGAAGTGGAGGAGAGCGCTCACGAGCCGATCGCGATCGTGGGCATGGGCTGCCGCTACCCGGGTGACACCAACTCAGCTGCAGAGCTCTGGGAGTTGGTGACCCAGGCGCGGGATGTGATCGGCGAGTTCCCCACGAACCGGGGCTGGGACCTCGACACCCTCTTCGCCGCGATCCCGGAAGAGGGACGGCGGAACGACGAGGACAGCGGCCAGGGCGATCAGGTGGACGCGGGCCCGGGCACGTCGACCACCCGCTGGGGCGGTTTCCTGCACGATGCCGATCGATTCGATGCGGGGTTCTTCAACATCTCCCCCCGCGAAGCGAAGGCCATCGACCCGCAGCAGCGCCTGCTGCTCGAGGTCACCTGGGAGGCCCTGGA
>NZ_JBHTSF010000304.1:0-4108 GCF_042795295.1 Streptomyces sp. NPDC056486 | reverse complement strand
CTCTCTCAGAGAGCCTTTACCCGGATCAAAACGTTGATCACGTCCTGACGGAGACTCTTCCAGGCCCCTCACCATGGACTTCAGGCCCGCTCAACGCGGGCTCGGCGGCCGCGTCGTTCGCACAGACGCGAACGGCCCCGGGGTCCATCCGGGGCCGCCTGCTCGAGGATCTCTCCAAGGAGAACAGTACGTGGCAGATTCCAATACCCCCCAGCCCCTGCCCCAGCGCTGGGCGATCATCCTGCTCGCTGGCGTCCTGGCGGGCGCCCTCGTCCTGAGCCTGGCAGGCCCGCTGCCCGGGCTCGGCGCCGCAGGCGCGACGGTGCTCGCCCTGCACAAACTCATGGCGTAGCGAAACGGTGGAGGGTGCTGCCGGCGCCCTCCACCGGCGCCGCCAGGCGCTCCTGGCCGCCCCGTGCCCCAACGGGGCGGCACCGCGGGTGCCTCCCGAACTCGTGAACATCGACTTAGTCGGCTTTGAGATGCCTCCCCGCACTCATTGACAAACGGCTCCCGTTCTGGAGGGACAAAGCCAGGCTGAGTGATCGCGCGACGCCGCAGCGCCGTTGATGAGCGTGGACGCCAAAGCCGCTTGTTCATCATTGGGACGGCCGGGTTGCCGACCGCTGCAGTGAGCAAGAATGCTCTTCCACGCCGCCACGGGCAGCGTGTTCCGTCTGCGCGGTGTCGCGACGCAAAGGAGACAGCCGCCCTGCTGAGCGGAGACCGCTCACTGGTCCACAACTCGGTGCCCGGCGCAGAGTTGACGACCCGGCTGCAGCGTGCCGGGTTACTCGTCGCGCTGGACGCCGGGCCGACCTCTGTACGGGAGCGGGGATCGCCTACCACGCCTCCGCGGTCTCCAAAGGAGAACCACGACCGCCGTCGCCCCTACAGCCCCCGTCCGGGAAGCGCCCTGGTGCGGACCGGCCCAAAGCGCGTCCACGGCCTGTGTCGCGGTCTCCTTTTTGCTAGCCGGTCAGAGGACCGAGATGGCCGTCGGGCATTCGGTGTCGTTGAAGATGTGGGTAATGCTGTCACCGGTCCACTTCAGAAGCGTGATGAGCATTTCCGCGGTCGATACGAGGTGCCCACCGACGTGGTGCACCCGGGGCTGCTCGGTGGTACGCAGGCACTGCTGGAGTGCGGCGCGGAAGTTGGTGATGCCCGCGACTGTCCGGCTGTGCAGGGTCACGGCTTCCTGGCGGCTGAGGTTGCGGTGGAGGAGTCCGTGCTTGAGCTGGGCAAGGTCGCTGTTGCAGTCGGCGAGGAAGTCTGAGGCCAGCCCCCAGGGGATGCGCATTGTGTCGGGCAGCAGCGCCCGGCCTACTACGGTCATGATGTGTGTGGTGGTGATGGCCTTGTCGAGCTGATGGGGCAGGGCGTGCAGTCTGCGCAGGGCGAGCCAGGGGGCGATGCTGTCGGCGGCTTCGCGCAGGGCTGCATCGAGGTGTTCCCAGTGCGCGGTGTCGGCGTCGTCGTCGGTGACGCTTTCGGGCACCACTGCCGCGGAGAAGATGGAGGCGCTGCCGGCGTCGAGGTCGATCGCGGCTTCGGCTCGTTTCTGCATCGCGGCGTCTGCGGCGGCCAGCCAGTCGTCGAATGCGGCATCGTCTTCCGCGTCGCTCTTCGGGGTGGGGGTCGCCTTGCTCACTCTGCACCTTCCGTCATCAATCGCCACGCCTGTTTGAGTTGTTTGCGGGCTCGGGCCAGGTTCTGGCGTACCGCCTCGGGGGTCATTTCCAAGTGTTGGGCTGTTTCTTGTGCGGAGAAGCCGTCGTAAGACCAGGCGAATGCCTGGCGCTGGCGCATGGGCAGGGAAGCAAGGACTGTGACGACGAGGGCTTCCTGAGCGCCGAGTTCCACTGTTTCTGCGGGGCACGGTCCACCGGGCCAGTCGGGGAGCTCCTCCTGGGCGGTTTCCCTCTGGGCCCGCTGTTTGAGCAGTTGGCGATAGGCCACCCGGCGCAGCCATGCCTGGGGATGGCCGATGGTTTCCCAGCTCTCCCAGGCCAGAGCGAATGCCGCTTGTGCAGCTTCGAGGGCCTCGTGTCCGTTGGCGCCGTGCCGTATGACAAAGACCGTGAGTCCGGGCATGAGGCTGCGGTAGTGATGGGCGAAATCCGCCCTGGCCTTCGAGCTGGTGGGCGAGGGGGCGGCCTGCGCCGGAAGGGGTGGGCCATCCTGGAAGAGCGAGACCTGGGCCGGGCTTGCCTCATTCATTGTCGCCACCAGGTCGTGGAGCAGCAGGGCCAATGTGGATGGTGAGGTGGCTTCGGTCGGCTCGCTGCTCAGACAGGCGGCTGCCGGGCGGAAGAGCTCTGATCCGCCTGCTGATGCCGGACTCACTCAGCTGTGCGAGCCGCACGGCCGCCCGTGCTCGCAGCCATACGTGCAGCACGCGTACTGCACAGGCGCCGATACCTGCCATCAGGGAGGTCACCGCCATCGCGTCCATGATCGGCCTTCCGCTCGCGCCCTTGCCGGGGAAAGGGATGCTGACAACTGACGGGATGTAGTGCGATCAGATTGGCCGAACGTGACACTCCTGCGGCACACTCTTTTGGCCAACTCCAGGCCAAAGACGTTGAGTTAGGCGAACTCACAGCTCAGCGGCCCGCCTGCATCACGTCGTTGCGTAAAAGGGTGACACACAGCACACCTCCCGCGGCAGGGCTCGTGCCGTGAGGCGGCAGCGCAGCGGCGAAGGCCGCGCTGCCGCCCCGGCCCATGGCTTCGAAGGTTCCCTGCCTGCCACAGATTCCCGCCTTTCTGGCGCGGCTCCGCCCCGTGCCGATCTGACTTACCCCTCGCCCGGGTGACAAGAACGCTCTGTACGGCACGTCGGCGAGCGCCGACTCGCTACGAAGGTCACGAACAGTTTGTGATCTTCGAGGAGACCCGTGCCTGCCATCATCCGCACCGCCGTCCTGCTCACCGCTGCCGCGGCCCTCATCATCCCGGCCGCCCCCGCCCAAGCAGCTCCCTCTGGCCACGGTGCGGCGCCGCGGGCCGGCGAGACCGTCACCCAGCCGCTGCAGGCCGCCCTCAAGTCCCTGACCATCAAGGACGAGGACCGCACCGGCTACCAGCGCACCTCGTTCAAGCACTGGGTGGACGCCGACAAGGACGGCTGCACCACACGGGCCGAGGTCCTCCAGGCCGAGGCACTCACCGCCCCCGACCAGGGCCCCAAATGCAAGCTGACCGGCGGCCGCTGGTACTCCGAATACGACGACCACTACATCGAAGGCCCCTCCGGCCTCGACATCGATCACCGCATCCCTCTCGCGGAGGCCTGGGACAGCAAGTAGGCGGAGTTGCTTCTCCTGCATCGATAACGCGCTCAAGACGTCGCAGCCATGGCCTGCACATCATCACGCCCAGCAATGGCGCCACCGCGCCGCCAACGACTGGACCGCCCATCTCGAAGCCCGGCTGACAGATCCGCAGGCTGGCAAGATGAGCGCCCATGAATGATCAAGAAGCCGTTGAAACACACGCTCTCCGTGTGATCACCGAGCTCTATCCCCATGCCCTGGGCGCCATACTCGGAGGCTCCGCCGCTCAGGGGCGCGCCACCGCGACCAGCGATCTGGACGTGGCCGTGCTCCTTCCCGACTCGGACATCAGCCGGCGGGAAGTGATCCGTCACCAGGGCCGCATCGTCGAGTTGTTCCTCAACACCCTGGCGGACATACCGGAGTTCTTCGCCTGGGACCGAGCCCGGCGCCGCGGGACCGTCCTGTTCGTCTACGACCAGGGTCTGCCCCTGACAGACCCGCACGGACATGTAGCCCATGCGCGCCAACTGGCCCGGGATGTCCTCGCTTCAGGGCCTCCGCCCCTCAGCACAGCCGAGTGGGCACACGGCCGCTACGTTCTGACCTGCTTCCTGGACGACCTGACCGACACCCCACCCGACAGCCGGTACGAACAGCTCTCCCTCGCCGAAGGTGCTGCGCCAAGCAGCAGACCTGCTCACCGCCCACCACAGCGCCTGGACAGGTATCGGCAAATGGCTTCCCCGCCGACTGCTCAGTGCAGACCCAGTCCTGGGCAAAGCACTGCTGGATGGGCACCAGGCCGTAGCCGAGCACGCCGCCCC
>NZ_JBHTSF010000303.1:0-4158 GCF_042795295.1 Streptomyces sp. NPDC056486 | reverse complement strand
GTCCGATGCCGATCGGCATCGGACCGCCCCCGCCTCCGTCGTACGTCACCCATCACCCATCACCCGCCGAGCAGCCTCCGGGCGCCGAGGGCCAGCGAGATCTCCACGACGTCGCCGACACGGGTGAGACTGCGGCCGGTCAACTGCTCCACGCGCCGCAGCCGGTTGAGGACAGTGTTGCGGTGACAGTAGAGGCGGGCGCCGGCGCGCTGCGCGGAGCCGTCGGTCTCCAGCCAGACGGCGAGCGTGTCCAGGAGGAGGTCACGGTCGGCGGGGTCCAGGGAGCGCAGCGGACCGAGGACCCGCTCGGCGAGCGCCTCCGCGAGTTCGGGCGACGAGACGACGAGGGCGTCGGGCAGACGTTCGTCCAAAACGACGGTGCCGCCGCTGCGGGGGCAGGCGCGCAGCGCCGTGTCGGCGAGCCGGCGGGCGTGCGGGACTGCGGCAAGGCCCTCCACGGGTGAGCCGATACCGGCGCGAGCCCCTGCGGGCAGGGCGAGAGTGGCGCCGAGCGCGGACAGTTCGGCCGCAGGGCCGCCATCGGCGTCGCCGAGCAGCACCAGGGCGTACTGGACCCCGGGGCCGCAGTGGCGCAGCGTCCGCGTCCCCGTCGGCAGCGTGAGGTGGTTGCCGTGGCTGTCGTCCTCCGCCAGGGCGATCACGGCGTACCACCCGTCCTCGGGCAGGCCGAGGACGTCGGCGGCGGTGGGCAGGTCGGTCAGGCGGGCGCTTCCGTCGAGGAGACTCTCGGTCAGCAGCCGCAGCCGGTTCTCGTGCTGCCAGGCCATACGGCGCTCGGTGCGGCGGTAGGCGTCGGCGACCACGCCGCAGTGCTCGTCGACGAAGTTCCATACATCCGTGGCGACATGGATGAGCAGCCCCATGTCCTCGGGGTTGCCGCGCGAGACCTCTTCTACAAGGCCTTGCCAGACCATCGCCCCGCCGAGCCGGAAGGCGTGCAGCAACGCGTCGAGCGGCAGGCCCCGTTCGGCGCGCGCTCCGGCGATCTGGATGGACGTGCGGTGGGCGGCCTCCCTGGTCTCCCCCGGCTGGAGGAGCGAGGTGACGCTGTACCGCAGTGAGCGGTGCACCTCCTGCCACACCTCGGTGGGGCGGGCCTCGATGTCCGCCCGGTAGGCGGGCTCCTGCTCGCGCAGTGTCGCGACGAGCCGGTCGGTCATCGAGGCCAGGTCTCTCAGCAAAACACGGGTCGCCCGGTGCAGCACGACGACGGCCTCGGCGTCGAGGAGGGAGCGCGAGCCCGGCGCGAGGGGCGTGATGGCGGGCACTTCGTGCAGGGGCCCCACCCGTGACCGCAGGACGTGTGGCATGGGGCCTCCCCGGGGGCATGTGCGCACAGCAGGATCTTCCTGACGCCCGAAGAATGGCATACCGCCCAGTCGGTACCTAGAGGTGTGCGGCAATCTCCACATCACGGTCCGGCAACCCGCCGTCACCGGCGAGCAGTCGCGACAGCTCGACGCGGGAGCGTATGCCCAGCGCGGCGAACACGTTGCGCAGGTGGTGGTCGACGGTGCGGTGGCTCACCGAAAGGCGCACCGCCACCTCACGGTTGGTGGCTCCCTCCGCCACATGACGGGCGATACGTTGCTGCTGCGGGGTCAGTGCCGCGAGCGGCCCGGGTCCCGAGTCCCCCGCCACCGCCTCGCCCGCGGCGCGGAGTTCACCGCGGCTGCGGTCCGCCCAGGCGCGCGCCCCGCACCGCTCGAAGCCGACGAGGGCGTCCCGCAGCGGACCGCGTGCATCGCGGGTACGGCGCCTGCGGCGCAGCCACTGGCCGTAAAGGAGCTGCGTACGGGCGCGTTCGAACTCGCCGGGCGAGCGGTCGTGGTGCGCGAGGGCGTTCTCGTACGCGGCGGCCGTCTGCTGCGGTGGGGCGAGGAGGGCGCGGCAGCGGGCCAGTTGGGCGGGGGCGAGCCGGTCCGCGGTGGCGGCGGTCCAGCGGGTGAACTCCGCTGTGACGCTCTGGGCCTCCGCCGTGCGTCCGGCCTGGACGGCCGCTTCCACGAAGCAGGGGACGGCCAGCATCCGGACGGCGAAGTGCCCGCGCCGCGGCCCCGGGGCGACCAGCGGAGCGAGCCGGGCGGCCGCGTCCGCCGGACGTCCGGCGGCGAGATCCGCTCGGGCGACGGCCCAGACGGCGAGCGTGGCGGCCTGGGTGAGCCCGTGCGGTCCCGCGCCCGCCGCCGCGGCTGCCGCGTGCGCCGAGCAGGCATCCGCGTCACCCTCCACGGATGCGGCGAGGGCGAGTACGGCATGCAGGGAGACCGCGACATTGGGCTGCCCGATGCGGTGCGCGGCCCCGAGCCCATCGAGGGCGTGCGCCCTGGCCCTGGTGTGGCGTCCCGCGCGCAGTTCTCCGTAGGCCAGATGTTCCAGGGCGCGCGGCAGCAGGACGTCGGGGCCATAGGCACGTACGGCAGCGAGCGCTCGGGCGCCCGCCGCGCAGGCGCTCTCGACCTCGCCGACGACCAGAGCCGCGGATCCGGCCCGCAACAGCCCGGCAGGCTCCACCGTCGTGGGTACGCCGTCCACGCAGCGGCGCAGCAGGGCGTGCCCCTCGGCGGTGCGGCCTGCGAGAACCGCACACATCCCGGCGCGGTACACCTCGAGGGACGGGTCGTCGGCGCAGACGGGTAATCGCGCCATCGCCTCTTGGTAGGCCGCAACGTCACCCATCGCCCAGGCCGCCTCCGCGGCGCCGATCAACGCGTGGCGGGCAGGTGCGGGCGGGAGCAGCACGGCGGCGGTGAGCAGGGCCTCCCTGGCATCGGCGGCCGGACCGTCGGCGAGGGCGAGCAGGCCGCGCACCCGGTGGACGCCGCCGTGGGCGGGGACGGCCGCGGTGCGGGCCAGGAGGGCACGGGCCCGTACGGGGTCCCCCGCAAGGCGGGATGCTTCGGCCGCGTCGGCGAGACGGTCGGTGCGCAGTGGCAGGTCGGCGGTGAGCGCAGCGGCTCGGGCCAGGGCGGCGGAACGCTCGGCGTACGGGCGGGGTGCGGTCGCCGCATCGGCGAGCGCGCCGGCGAGCCGCGCGTCGTGATCCCCTGCCGCGCAGGCGAGTTGGACCAGGCGGGCAAGGTGGTCCCGGCAGGCCGCGGCGAGGCGGGCGTGGGCGGCTCTGCGGCGGTCGAGCGGGGTACGGCGCAGCACCGCGCGGCGCAGCAGCGGATGGGTGAAGTGGATGCGCCCGCCCGCTCCGACGACCGCACCGGCCGCTTCGGCGTGCGCGAGTCCCGTGGGGTCGCCGCCGGCCCGCAGCAGCAGGGCGAGGTCCGCGCCCGCGCCGTCGGGCTCGTGCTCCCCGGCAGCCGCTGCGAGCAGCAGCAGGAAGCGGGCGTCGTCCGGCAGCTCGTCGATGTGGGCGGCGTAGTCGTCGAAGAGGTCTTCGCCGCCGGGCAGGGGGTCGGGCAGCGGGGTGCGTCCGGCCAGTTGGTCGGGGGCGAGTGCCTCGACGAGCGCGGTGAGCAGGCGCGGGTTCCCCGCGGCCTCGCGGATCAGCCAGGCTCCGACGACGGGATCGGCGGTGCCTCGGGTGAGACCGTCGAGCAGGGCGGCAGCGGCGCCGTCGTCGAGCGGTCCCAGGCGCAGGGTGGTCAGACCACTCAACTCGCCGACTGGGCAACGGTGTTCGGCGAGGGTGAGCAGTACGGCCACAGGGCTTTCGGCGGACAGACGGCGGAGGTCCGCCAAGAGTGCGGCCAGGGCCACGGGGTGCCAGGTGTGCACGTCGTCGACGCAGACCAGCAGCGGGCCCTCCTGCGGCAGCGCCGCCGGAGCGACTGCCTGAACCGACGGGACCGGCGCGCAGATCGCCCGCGCGTACTCCACGAGTGCGGTGCGGCCGAGGCCGGGCTGCCCGGTGAGGACGAGTACGCCGCCGCGACCGGCACGCAAGCTCCCCACCAGGGATTCCACGGCGGCGATCACCTCGCGGTGGCCGTGGAGCTCGGGGGGCCTGAGCGCGCCGGGTACGGTCATCGAAAGGGTCACGCCCGCACGTTACTTCCACGTAACACAGCCCGGAAGTCCCGCGTCCGCAGGGCTGGGCACGCCACCAATGGCCGCCGCATCGCGGTGTGCGCGGGCACAGTCGGGGGTTGGCGCAGAACGCGCTTTCGTCCGCCGCCGATTACC
>NZ_JBHTSF010000302.1:0-4212 GCF_042795295.1 Streptomyces sp. NPDC056486 | reverse complement strand
GCCCGGAACCGAGTGGTTCCGGGCGCCCCCATCACGTACAGCCAAAAGCCGACGCCGAGACTACGCCGCGTGCACGACGTCCTTCTCCTCGGCGAAGTGACACGCCGAATCATGCGCCGCCGGAGTGTCCTGGCCCACGAACTGCTGCGGGATCGCGAGCAAAGGGGTCTCCTCCGCGCACTTCGCCTCCGCCTTCCAGCAGCGGGTGCGGAAGCGGCAGCCCGACGGCGGGTTCGCGGGGGACGGGACGTCACCGGTGAGGATGATCCGCTCGCGGCCCTCGCGCGCCTCCGGGTCCGGCACCGGCACCGCGGAGAGCAGCGCCTGCGTGTACGGGTGCGTCGGGTGCTCGTAGATCTGCTCGTCCGAGCCGATCTCCGCCATCTTGCCGAGGTACATCACGCCCACGCGGTCCGAGATGTGCCGGACGATCGACAGGTCGTGCGCGATGAAGAGGTACGAGAGGTTGAACTCGTCCTGCAGCCTCGCCATCAGGTTGATGACCTGCGCCTGCACCGACACATCGAGCGCCGATACCGGCTCGTCGCAGATGATGATCTCGGGGTTCAGGGCCAGCCCGCGCGCGATACCGATGCGCTGGCGCTGGCCGCCCGAGAACTGGTGCGGGTAGCGGTTGATGTACTCCGGGTTCAGGCCCACCACGTCCAGGAGGTCCTGGACCTTCTGGCGGCGCGAGCCCTTGGGAGCCACCTCGGGGTGGATCTCGAACGGCTCCCCGATGATGTCGCCCACAGTCATACGGGGGTTGAGCGACGTGTACGGGTCCTGGAACACCATCTGGATGTTGCGGCGGACCGCCTTCAGCGCGCGCCCGGACAGCTTGGTGATGTCCTGGCCCTTGTAGAAGACCTCGCCCGCCGTGGCGCGCTCCAGTGTCATCAGAAGCCTGGCGACCGTGGACTTGCCACAGCCGGACTCGCCCACGATGCCCAGGGTCTCGCCCTGGTAGAGGTCGAAGGAGATCCCGTCGACCGCTTTGACGGCGCCGATCTGCTTCTTGATGAGGATTCCCTGCGTGAGCGGGAAGTGCTTCACCAAGTTGCGGACCTGGAGGATCGGCTCGCCACGCTCCACCGGCGCCTCGATGGCCGCGACGGCCTCATCGGCACTTGCCGCGTCGACCGTTTCCACCTCGGAGACGTTCGGGGTCGGGTCCTGAGGCTCGTCAGTCCCTTTGAGCTCAGCCATGGATCGTCTCCTTCCAGAAGTGGCACGCGCTGCCGCGGCCCGGCAGCTCCGCGCCGTCCTGCTCACTCACCGGCACCAGGGCCGGAACGTCCGTACGGCAGATGTCCTGCGCCTTGGGGCAGCGCGGGTTGAATGCACAGCCGGACGGGATGTGGAGCAGGTTGGGCGGCAGGCCCTTGATCGCGTAGAGCTCCTGGCCCTTCTGGTCGAGGCGGGGAATCGACTCGAGCAGACCGCGCGTGTACGGGTGCGCGGGGCGCTTGTAGAGCTCGTGGACCGGGGCCGTCTCGACGATCCGGCCCGCGTACATCACCGCGATCTTGTCCGCGACGTCGGCGACCACGCCGAGGTCGTGGGTGATCAGGATCAGGCCCATGTGGTACTCGCGCTGCAGCTCGGCAAGCAGGTCCATGACCTGCGCCTGGACCGTCACGTCGAGCGCCGTGGTGGGCTCGTCCGCGATGATCAGGTCCGGCTCGAGAGCGAGCGCCATCGCGATCATGATGCGCTGGCGCATACCGCCGGAGAACTGGTGCGGGTAGTCGTTCACCCGCTCCTTGGCGGCCGGGATCTTCACCCGCTCCATCAGCTCGATGGCCTTGGCCTTGGCCTGCTTGCGGCCGAGTCCGTCGTGCACCCGGAACATCTCGCCGAGCTGATAGCCCACCGAGAGCACGGGGTTGAGCGACGAAAGCGCGTCCTGGAAGATCATGGCGATCTTGCGACCGCGGATCTTCCTGCGCTCCTCGTTGGACATCTTCAGCATGTCCTGGCCGCGGAAGAGGATCTCTCCCTGCGGGATCTTGCCGGGCGGCATGTCGAGGATGCCCATGATGGCCTGGGCCGTCACGGACTTGCCGGAGCCGGACTCACCGAGGACGGCGAGCGTCTCGCCCGCGTCCACGCTGTAGTTGACGCCGTTGACCGCCTTGGCCACACCTTCACGGGTGTGGAACTCGACGTGCAGGTCCTTGACGTCAAGCAGCCTGCCGCCCTTTTCCTCGCCCGAGCGGGGGGCGGGAACCGAGTCTTCCTTGATGTCGATGCTGGTCATTTACGCCTCCCTCAGCGCAGCTTCGGGTCGAGGGCTTCGCGTACGGCGTCACCCATCATGATGAACGCCAGCACCGTGATACTCAGCATTCCTGCCGGGAAGAACAGCGTGTGCGGGTTGTTCCGGATGTCCTGAGTGGCGTCGGAGATGTCGCCGCCCCAGGAGATGGCGCCGTCACCGAGGCCGAGGCCGAGGTACGACAGCGTCGACTCGGCGACGATGTACGTGCCGAGCGAGATGGTCGCCACGACGATCACCGGAGCCAGCGCGTTCGGCAGGATGTGGCGGAACAGGATCCGCTTCGTCCCGGCGCCGAGCGCGCGCGCCGCCACCACGTAGTCGGCGTGCTTGGTGGTGATCACCGCGCCGCGCATCACGCGGGCGATCTGCGTCCAGCCCAGGAAGGCGAGGGCGCCCATGACGACCCACACCGTGCGCTCCGTGAAGGCGTTCAGGACGACCATCGCGCCGAGCAGGAACGGGATGCCGAAGAACACGTCGGTGAGCCGGGAGATGAGGCTGTCCCAGAAGCCGCCGAAGTAGCCCGCGAGCATGCCGCACAGTCCGCCGAAGAGGGTGACCAGGATGGTCACGCCGACGCCGACGAGGATCGAGTTGCGCGCGCCGTGCACGACACGGGAGTAGATGCTGCGGCCGACCCTGTCGTATCCGAACCAGTCCGCCTGGAAGAAGTGGCTGAGCTCAGGCTTCCCCAGGAAGTGGTTGACCTGGTCGCCGGATTCCGGGTTCGTGCCGGTGAACAGGCCGGGGAAGGCCGCCACCAGGAGCAGGACGAAGATCAGGACCGCGGATATGACGAAGAGCGGATTGCGCCGCAGCTCCCGCCACGCGTCGTTCCACAGGCTGCGCGGCTTGCCCGGTGCGGGACCGGCGGCGATCGCGTCGACAGGGGCGGAGTCCGGCGCCGCGGCCGTCTCGTCCGTGGCCGGGGTCTTGGTGAGGTCAGGCATAACGGATCCTCGGGTCCAGGACCGCGTAAAGCAGGTCGACGATCAGGCTGGCTGCGAGGTACACGAGCACCAGGACCGTGACGATCCCGACGATGACCGCGCCCTCACGGCGGGCGAGAGCCTGGAAGAGGAGGTTGCCGACGCCCGTCACATTGAAGATTCCCTCGGTGATGACCGCGCCGCCCATCAGGGCACCGACGTCCGTACCGAGGTACGTCACCACGGGGATCAGCGAGTTGCGCAGCAGATGCCGGGTGATGATGCGCTGGCGCGGCAGGCCTTTGGCCACAGCGGTGCGCATGTAGTCCGCCTGCCGGTTCTCGGCGATCGACGTACGGGTCAGTCTTGCCACGTAGGCGAGGCCGACCATGCCGAGCACGATCGCGGGAACCAGCAACTGGCCCATGTTCTCGGAGTCCTGAACCGTGGGTGTGATCCACCCCAGCTCATTGCCGAAGAACAGCTGGCACAACAGACCGACCACGAAGATCGGAGTGGAGATCACCAGGAGCGTGAAGAGCGTGACCGAGTTGTCCACGAAACGGCCGCGCCTGATGCCGGCGAGGACGCCGAGCGTGATGCCGACGATGAGCTCGAACGTCCAGGCCATGGAGGCCAGTCGTATCGAGACCGGGAACGCCTGGGTGATTTCGTCCAGGACGGGCCGGTTACCGGCGATCGTCTTGCCGAAGTCCCCTTGCAGCAGGCCGCCCATGTAGTGGAAGTACTGCTGCCAGAGCGGCAGATCCAGACCACGGTCGTGGCGAATCTGCGCCACCTGCGCCGGGTCCGGCGGCTTGTCGCCCCACAGCGCCCGTACGGGGTCGCCGGGGAGCACGTTGACCATGATGAAGATCAACAGGGTCGTCCCGATGAAAACCGGGATCATCTGGAGCAGTCGCCGCGCGACATAACGCCCCATTGGTGCCTCCGTCCAATCCGGAGCCGCCCGAAGCGACGCCCGGGATCGCCGGGCGT
>NZ_JBHTSF010000301.1:0-4220 GCF_042795295.1 Streptomyces sp. NPDC056486 | reverse complement strand
CTGCCTGAGAAGGCAGCGGCCGACGGCGTTCTACGCGGCGACGCTCGTCCCTGCGGTCTCAGTTCCAGGGATCGGTGAACGACCGGCCCGGCACCGGCTTGGCGATGAGCGCCACGGCGATGAAGAAGTTGACCTGGCCGATCGCGAACATCAGGGTGGCGAGCGCCTGGGCCTCGTAGTGCTCCGCCGCCTGGGCGTACAGCTCGTCGGAGACCCTCTCACCCTCACCGTGCGCGGCCGGCTGGAGGACGGCTTCCACCAGTGCGAGCGCGGCGCGTTCGGCACCGGTGAAGTACGGAGAGTCCTGCCAGGAGGCCACTGACGTGATGCGTTCCTGCGACTCCCCGGCCTTGCGCAAGAAGCCCGTGTGCAGAACGGTCAGGTAAGTGCTGCCGACGATCTGACCCGCCCGCAGCTGGACCAGGCTGATCGTGGAGCGGGGCACCGAACCGTTGCCGGTGACCTTGAACAGCGCCGCCGACACCGCTGCCAGCTCGGGGACGAGCGCTGCGGGGTCCTCGGTCATCCGCGGAACCATCGGGACCTGCGCCGTGATCGAACGTGTTTCCATCGCTGTCTCCTCAGGGCTTTCGTGTGGCTTTCACTGCCCTGACGGATCGCGACGGAGAAACGTGACGGATGGAGTCGGTCAGGCTTCCGGCACAGTGAAGTCGCACCAGACGGCCTTGCCCTCGCCGCGTGGCTCGACTCCCCAGCGCGAGGCGACCGCCTCCACCAGGAGCAGTCCACGGCCGGATGTGGCGGTCTCGACCGGAGACCTCTTGCGGGGGCGGGTGCTTGAGCGGTCCTTGACCCAGAGGCGGACACGGCGAGGCGGCCCCGTGAGGACTTCGAGCGTGAGGATGGCACCTCCGTCGGTGTGCACCAGGGCGTTGACGAGGAGTTCGCCCGCCGCCACTTCGACATCGTCGGCGACGGCCCCAAGACCCCACGACGCAAGGTGTTCCCGCAGCGCCGCACGGGCGTCGGCGAGTCCTTCGGGGTCGGCCTGGTGGACGTACCGATGGATGCGCGGCTCCTGGAGCGTGCCGGGGTCAGGGAGCCGCCGCAGGACCAGGAGCGCCACGTCGTCGCTGCTGCCCCACCTCTCCCACAGCGCGCGGGAGAGGTGATCCGCCAGGTCTTCGGCCGTCTCGGGTCCTGCGGCCAGCACTTCGGCGAGGTTCTGGATCCCCGTGTCGAGATCGAGACCGGCGTCCTCCACGAGTCCGTCCGTGCAAAGGACCAGGGTCTCGCCCGGTACGAGATCGAGCCGCACCTCGGGGTAGTCCTCCATGCCGAAGTCGGTGGCAAGGCCCAGCGGAAGCCCGCCGCGGACCCGTGGCACACCCACCCGGCCGTCCACATGCCGCACGAGGGGCGGCAGATGTCCGGCCCGCACGGCGCGCACGATGCCGGTGGCGGGGTCGAACTGGGCGTAGGTGCAGGTGGCGAACCGCTCGGTGTCCAGCTCGGCCAGGAAGCGTGAGGTGCGTGAGAGCACCGTCGCCGGCGGGTGCCCCTCGCCGGCGAAGGCCCGCAGGGCGATGCGCAGCTGCCCCATGATGGCCGCGGCGTGGGTGTCGTGTCCCTGTACGTCACCCACCACCACGCCGATGCGCCCGCGGGGCAGGGTGATGACGTCGTAGAAATCGCCTCCGACGTCACGGCCGCCCCAGGCGGCGTGGTAGCGCACGGCGACCTCGGCGTCCGGGACGTCGGGGATCCCGCGCGGCAACATCGTGGCCTGCAGGCTCTTGGCGAGGTCCCGTTCCTCGTCGAAGAGCATGGCGCGCTGAAGCGACTGGGCGACGATGCCGGAAAGACCGATGCAGAGGTTGCGGTCCGCGTCGGTGAAGTCCTTGCGGCCACGGTAGAAGAGTGCGAGGCCGCCGATAGCGCGGTTCTGCGCGACCAGAGGCAGGAACGCCGCCGAATCGAGCTCCATGTGCGCGATGTAGGGGCCGAGGCGGGGGAAGCGCTGCCCGAGATCGGGCAACGCACCCACGAATCGGGGCTGCCGGGTCAGGACGGCTTCGACCAGCGGCAGCGATTCGTCGGCCCGGTACAGCTTGAGTTCGTCGAGGGCCTGCATCGTCTGGCCCACCAGGGCGATCAGCTTCAGGTCGTCCCCCTCGACCAGGCCCAGGACGAGGCCATCGGCGGCGAACCGGTCGAGGCCGCTCGCGCCGGACAGGACAGCCACCACGTCGTCGACCGTGACGGCCCGGGAGAGGGCTTCCGTGGTGCCTTGCACCATCAGGGCGATGCCCTGACGGCGCTCCTCTCTGGGATCAGTGGCGGCGAGTTCTGTCCCGTCGTTCTCTGCGGTCCGGATGAATCCGACGGCTCGCTCGGCCCGGCCGTCGTCGTCGCGCAGGATGCGTCCACGGACGTGGCTGAGATGCAGCGAACCGTCGCGGTGGCGGACACGGAAGTAGAGACCGTAGAGGTCAACGCCCGTGGCGACCGCCTCGTTGACGGCGTAACTGATGCGCACGACCTCCTCCGGGGGCAGACGCCCCTGCAGTGAGGTCACCGAGCCGTGGAACGCGTCGGGGAGCAGGTCCAGCACCACGAGGGCATTGGCGTCGAGACTGAGTTCACCGCTGTCCAGGTCCCAGTCGAAGCTGCCCATGCCGGTCAGGAGCAGGCACTGTTCCAGGTCGATGTGTGACTTCTTGGCTGACGTCATGGCTGTCTCCGTATGCCGCTCGGTCACCATAAGCGCCAGGCGCCCCGGGCGCGCGGCCGTGAACCGGCGCGGAAAGTGGAAATCGACCTTCCGGTGATCTATCGGGGCGAGGGGGTAACCGGGTGTTCCGCGGCCCCGACGGCCGCGGAGCGAGCGGAGGGCGCAGACGCGCCCCAGGAAGGAGCAGACATGGTGAGGGGTAGCCGAACCATGGCGGCCGCGGCAGCCGGAGCGGCGTTAGTGGCCCTGGCCGGGTGCGGTGGCGACGGCGCGGACGACAACAAGGACAAGCCGTTCGCGGGCAAGAGCGCCGATCAGATAGCCGCTGACGCGGTCGAGGCCACCCAACAGGCCGACTCGATGCACATGAAGGGGACCATGCGGCAGTCGGCGGGTTCCTCGGTGACCATCGACCTGTCGGTGGACCAGCGCAAGAACTGTGACGGCACCATCCAGTCCGAGGGTGCGTCCGCGGACGTGCGGCACACAAAGGGGACGTTCTATCTGCGGGGCGACGAGAAGTACTGGGAGAACGCCCTCAAGGGCCAGTCCGGCGGCGCCAAGATCGTGCCGAAGGTTGCGGACAAGTGGGTGAAGGCACCCGCGGACGACGCGACGACGAAGAACGTGTGCGACAAGCAGGCGCTCATGGCGTCCATGGACAAGGACAAGTCGGAGCGCAAGGGCATGAAGAAGGGCTCGACGACGACCGTCGACGGCACCGAGGCGATCCGGCTGACGAAGAAGAACTCCGGCGGCGAGACCATCACGCTGTTCGTGGCCACGAAGGGCAAGCCGTACATCCTGCGTACCACGTCGACCGGCGGCAAGGACCCCAACACCGCCACCTTCAGCGACTACGGCAAGTCGGTCAGCCCTCAGGAGCCCGCACCCGGCGAGACCGTGGACCTCAAGGAGCTTGCCGCATCCGGCGAGAAGACCTGACACCCACGCAGTGGCGTGACGTCTTTGCATGGCCCGGCCACGACGGGGTACCGGAGGGCCATGTTCCACCGGCCCGGAGACTCCGTGGCCACTCCCCCGAACAGAAAGAGAGGTGCGTATGTCCGCGTCCCTGCTCGAGTCCGTCGATATCCAGGCACCGGTTTCCGTCGCCTGGGAGCTGTGGAGCGACGTGACACGCTGGCCCTCCTTCCTCAGCCACGTACGCCTGGTCGAGCCGATGGACGGGCGTCGCTTCGCGTGGCAGCTGGAACTGCCCGGTGCGGAGAAGAACTTCGTCGCCGAGCTCACCGAAGTGGTGCCCGAGAACCGGATCGCCTGGCACACCATCGAGGGGGTGGACCACGCGGGCGTGGTGACCTTTCACCGCCTCAGCGACACCACGAGCCGGGTGACACTCCAGATCGAGTACGACCCCAAGGGCTTCGTGGAACACCTGGGCGCCCTCACCAATCTCGACTCCACCCTGGCCAACTACGACCTGGGTGAGTTCCAGAAACTCGCCGAGAAGGCAGCACGGTAGATCCCTGAACCCTGAAGACGGGCCCACGACGAGAGATAC
>NZ_JBHTSF010000300.1:0-4292 GCF_042795295.1 Streptomyces sp. NPDC056486 | reverse complement strand
CCCCCGGGAGGGGCGGCCGCCTTCATATGTCCCGCGGTACCGGCGCTGCTTACTGGGCGCCGGGTCGCACCAGACCGCTCTCGTACGCGTACACGGCGGCCTGCACCCGGTCCCGCAGGCCCAGCTTCGTGAGCACATGGCCCACATGCGTCTTGACGGTCGTCTCGCTCACGAACAGGTCCGCCGCGATCTCCGCGTTCGACAGGCCGCGCGCCACCAGCTTGAGGACCTCGACCTCCCGCTCGGTGAGCGTGTGCAGGGTGTCGGGCACCGGCTCGTCGCCCGACGGGAGATGACCCGCGTACTTGTCGAGGAGCCTGCGCGTGATGCTCGGTGCGAGCATCGCCTCGCCCGAGGCGACCACACGGATCGCCTGCACGAGCTCGTTCGCCGGGGCGTCCTTGAGCAGGAAGCCGCTGGCACCCGCGCGCAGCGCCTCCACCACGTACTCGTCGAGGTCGAAGGTGGTCAGGACCAGGACCTTCGCCGGTCCGTCCCGCCCAGGACCGGTGATCTGCCGGGTCGCCTCGACGCCGTCCATCCTCGGCATACGGATGTCCATCAGGACCACATCCGGCTGCAGCGCCCGCACCTGGTCGAGAGCCTGCAGGCCGTCCCCGGCCTCGCCGACGACCGCGACATCCTGCTCGGCCTCCAGAATCATCCGGAACCCTGTGCGCAGCAGTGGCTGGTCGTCGACCAGTAGGACACGGATCGCCACGTAACTCTCCTTCGCTAGCCCGGGGCCATTCTGCCCTGCGCGTCCTCTGTGGACTCGGGCACCCTCGCAGCAAGGGGGTACGGCGGGGGAGTCCCACCGAATTCGGGACATACCGCCTGGTGGTCGCACCAGCCGCAGAGTTTCGTCGGCCGGGGCCGCCAGTCGCCGCTCTCGGTGGCGAGCGTGATCGCCTCCCACAGCGCGTGCAGCTTCCGCTCGACCTGTTCGAGATCCTCGGTCCTGGGGTCGTACGTGATGACGTCCCCGCTGCCCAGATAGACGAGCTGGAGGCGGCGCGGGACCACGCCCTTCAGGCGCCACACCACCAGGGCGTAGAACTTCATCTGGAAGAGCGCGCCCTCGGAATACTCGGGGCGGGGCGCCTTGCCCGTCTTGTAGTCGACGATCCGCACCTCGCCGGTGGGCGCCACGTCCACGCGGTCGATGATGCCGCGCAGCTTCAGGCCCGAGTCCAGCTCCGCCTGCACGAACAGTTCGCGCTCGGCGGGCTCCAGGCGGGTGGGGTCCTCCAGGGTGAACCACCGGTCGACGAGCTTCTCCGCGTCCGCGAGCCAGCGCGCGAGCCGCTCACCCTGCTCGTCGTCGGCGAACAGCTCCGTCAGCTCCGGCTTGGCCTCGCGCAGACGGTCCCACTGGCCCGGGATCAGGGCCTTGGCGCGCGGCGCGGTCCGCTCGTCCGCGGGCGCGTCGAAGAGCCGCTCCAGGACGGCGTGCACCAGCGTGCCGCGGGTCGCCGCCTCGCTCGGCTTCTCCGGCAGCTTGTCGATCACCCGGAACCGGTAGAGCAGCGGGCACTGCATGAAGTCACTGGCGCGCGAGGGCGACAGGGACGCCGGGCGCACGGCCTTCACGGCACCCTCGGTGCTGGTTTCCATGAGGACAGACCCTACGACCCGCCACTGACAACGGCCGCATACCATCGACGACAGACCCTCTCGCCCTGCATGATCGTGCGTGTACCGCGCCGGACAGGGGCGAGGGACGCTTCGAACAAGGGGACATCGTGGACGAGAGCGCCGGGAGCGGCAGGCCGCAGCCCGACGGGACGGACGGTCGGCGGCCGGATGCCCCAGAAGGCTCCGGCCACCCGGAATCGCCACGTCCGGTGGACACGGCCGACTCCGCGAGGCCCGCGCAGGACGGCTCCGGGAGCGGACAGGGCGCTGAGGGCGCCCGGCCCCGGACCCCCGAGGAAGCACCCCGGCAGGAGCCCGAGGAGACGGCGCCTCCCACTGAGGAGCCCGCGCAGCCCGGCGACCGCCTCACGAAGACCCCGCACGACACGCCCGGGAAGACTCCGCACGACACGCATCCCGAGTTCGCGCACGCCACCCACGGCCCCGCTCCGAAGACGACCCCGCCCAAGGGAAAGAAGGGACCCGGGGGAGGGCTGCTCATGGGGCGGCCGTTCGGCGTGCCCGTGTACGTGGCGCCGAGCTGGTTCCTCGTCGCCGCCCTCATCACCTGGGTCTTCGGCGGCCAGCTCGACCGCGTCCTGCCCGAACTCGGCGCGGCCCGCTATCTCGTCTCCCTCTTCTTCGCCGTCGCCTTCTACGCCTCCGTGCTCGTCCACGAACTGGCCCACACGGTGGTCGCCCTGCGCTACAAGCTGCCGGTGCGCCGCATCCAGCTGCAGTTCTTCGGCGGCGTATCGGAGATCGAGAAGGAGTCGGAGACGCCGGGACGCGAGTTCGTCCTCGCCTTCGTGGGCCCGCTGCTCTCCCTCGTCCTCGCGGGCGTCTTCTACGCGGGCATGCGGGCCGTCGAGCCCGGCACCGTGCCCGGCGTCCTGCTCGCGGGACTGATGATCTCGAACCTCATCGTCGCCGCCTTCAACCTCCTGCCGGGCCTGCCCCTGGACGGCGGCCGCATGCTGCGCGCCGTCGTCTGGAAGATCACCGGCAAGCCCATGAGCGGCACGATCGCCGCCGCCTGGGTCGGCCGCGCGCTCGCCGTCTCCGTCCTGATCGGCCTGCCCCTCCTCAACCAGTCCGGCGCGCTCGGCGGTGAGGCCCAGGACATCGGCGGCATGGACACCGTCATGGACGCCCTGCTCGCCGCGATCCTCGCCGCGATCATCTGGACCGGCGCGGGAAACAGCCTCCGCATGGCCCGCCTGCGCCAGCATCTGCCCGAGCTCCGCGCCCGCGCACTGACCCGCCGCGCCGTCCCCGTCGAGACCAGCACCCCGCTCTCCGAAGCGCTGCGCCGCGCCAACGACGCCGGGGCCCGGGCCCTCGTCGTGGTCGACGCCGACGGCGACCCCATGTCGGTGGTCCGCGAGGCGGCCATCGTCGGCGTGCCCGAGCACCGCCGCCCCTGGGTCACCGTCAGCGGCCTCGCCCAGGACATCACCGAGGGCATGCGGATCTCCGCCGAACTCGCAGGCGAGGAGCTCCTCGACACCCTCCGGGCGACGCCCGCCACGGAGTACCTCGTGGTCGAGGCCTCCGGCGAGATCTACGGAGTGCTCTCCGCCACCGACGTGGAGCGCGCCTTCGTCAAGGCGATGGCCCGCCCCAGCTGACGCCGCCACCCTGGTCTCCGGCCTTCGAACGGGCCGGTAGGCTGGTCACATGTCCGAACCGACCGGTGCCGCCCGCCGACGCGGGCCCTTCAAGGTCGGGGACCAGGTTCAGCTCACCGACCCCAAGGGCCGCCACTACACGTTCACGCTCGAGGCCGGGAAGAACTTCCACACCCACAAGGGTTCCTTCCCCCACGACGAGCTGATCGGTGCTCCCGAGGGCAGCGTTGTCCGCACCACGGGAAACGTCGCCTATCTCGCGCTGCGCCCCCTGCTCCCCGACTATGTCCTGTCCATGCCCCGCGGCGCCGCCGTGGTCTACCCCAAGGACGCGGGGCAGATCCTGGCCTTCGCCGACATCTTCCCCGGCGCCCGCGTCGTCGAGGCGGGTGTGGGCTCAGGATCGCTGAGCAGCTTCCTCCTGCGCGCCATCGGCGACCAGGGAATGCTGCACTCGTACGAGCGCCGCGAGGACTTCGCCGAGATCGCCCAGCAGAACGTGGAGCGCTACTTCGGCGCCCCGCACCCCGCCTGGCAGCTCACCGTCGGAGACCTCCAGGACAACCTGAGCGACACCGATGTCGACCGCGTCATCCTCGACATGCTCGCTCCCTGGGAGTGCCTGGACGTCGTCTCCAAGGCGCTCGTCCCGGGCGGCATCCTCTGCTGCTACGTGGCGACCACCACCCAGCTCGCAAGGACCGTCGAGTCCATCCGCGAGATCGGCGGCTTCAACGAGCCGACCGCCTGGGAATCGATGATCCGCAACTGGCACGTCGAGGGCCTCGCCGTCCGCCCCGACCACCGCATGATCGGGCACACCGGCTTCCTGCTCACCGCCCGCCGCCTCGCGGACGGCGTCGAGCCGCCCATGCGCCGCCGCCGCCCCTCCAAGGGCGCCTACGGCGACGACTACACCGGCCCGAACGCCGACGGCGGCACACCCCGCGCGGAGCGCTGAAAGCCCCGCGGGTGCCGATATCCGCGTACGACCGTTGAACGCACTGGCGCCGCCGCCGAGTT
>NZ_JBHTSF010000299.1:0-4363 GCF_042795295.1 Streptomyces sp. NPDC056486 | reverse complement strand
GCCGGGTGACCGAGCAGACGCGACTGCGGCGTCTTCGTGGCTTGTCGCGCAGTTCCCCGCGCCCCTACGGGGCTGTGCTCAGCGCTTCTCCAGTTCGTGACGCAAGTCGTCCAGCTCGGAGCCGCCCGCCATCTGGCGGGTCAATTCGTCCAGGGTGACCTCGTCACGCGCGTAGCTGCCGAACATCTTGCCGCGCTTGAGGAGGACGAAGCGGTTGCCCACCAGGTACGCGTGGTGCGGGTTGTGGGTGATCAAGACCACTCCGAGGCCCGCGTCCCTGGCGGCCGCGACGTACTTGAGGACGACGCCCGACTGCTTGACGCCGAGCGCCGCCGTCGGCTCGTCGAGGACCAGGACCTTGGCGCCGAAGTAGACGGCGCGCGCGATCGCCACGCACTGGCGCTCACCGCCCGACAGGGTGCCGATGGGCTGGTCGACGTCCCGCAGGTCGATGCCCATACGGAGCAGCTCCGCGCGGGTCGTCCTGCGCATGAGGTCGACGTCCAGGCGCTTGAAGGGGCCCACGCCCTTCGTCGGCTCGGAGCCGAGGAAGAAGTTGCGCCAGACCGGCATCAGCGGGACCACGGCGAGGTCCTGGTAGACCGTGGCGATGCCGCGGTCCAGGGCCTCGCGCGGCGAGCCGAGCTTCGCGTCCTCACCGTCGATGCGGAAGTCTCCCGCGTCGTGCCGGTGCAGGCCCGCGATGATCTTGATGAGGGTCGACTTGCCCGCGCCGTTGTCGCCGAGGACGCAGGAGATCTCGCCCGCGTGGACCTCCAGGGAGACGCCTTCGAGGGCGCGGATGTTGCCGTAGTACTTACTGACGTCGTCGAGCTCGACGAGCGGGGTGCGGCCGGGCTCGGGGTCCGGCACCGCGTCGGTGACGTCGGTCGTGTCGGTGGTCACTTCGTCGCCTCCGCGCGCTTGCGGACCCAGTGGTTGAGCAGGGTCGCCAGGAGCAGCATCACTCCGAGGAAGAACTTGAACCAGTCCGGGTTCCACTCGGCGAACACGATGCCCTTGCTGACCATGCCGAAGATCAGGGCGCCGACGGCCGCGCCGACCGCGGAGCCGTAGCCGCCGGTGATCAGACAGCCGCCGATGACGGCCGCGATGATGTAGATCAGCTCGTTGCCGACGCCCTCTCCGGACTGGACGACGTCGTACGAGAAGAGCAGGTGCTGGCCCGAGATCCAGGCGCCGAAGGCGACGCCCATGTACAGACCGATCTTGGTGATGGCGACCGGGACGCCGACCGCGCGGGCCGCTTCTTCGCCGCCGCCGACCGCGAAGATCCAGTTGCCCACGCGGGTGCGGAGCAGGATCCAGGTGGCGACCGCGATCAGGCCGAGCCACCAGAGAATCGTGATCTTGAAGTCGACGCCGCCGATGGTGAGCGTCGAGGCGAAGACGTCCTTGGCGGAGGCGAAGCCCTCCATGTCGGCGATCGACTTCGTGGAGACCGTGCCGCTGATCAGCTTGGTGAAGCCGAGGTTCATGCCGGTCAGCATCAGGAACGTACCGAGCGTGATGATGAAGCTCGGCGGGTCGGTGCGCGTCAGCATCACGCCGTTGAAGACGCCGATCGCGAGGGTGACGACCAGCGAGACGAGCACGCCGACCCAGACGTTGGCCGTCATCTGATAGCTGAACATCGACGAGACCAGCGCGGAGGTCGTCACCATGACGCCCGCCGACAGGTCGAACTCGCCGCCGATCATCAACAGCGCCACAGGCACCGCCATGATGCCAAGGGTCGATGCCGCGTAGAGCACCGTGGCGAGGCTGTTGGCCTGCAGGAAGCTGTCAGCGGCGACCGCGAAGAAGATGAAGACGGCGATGGCGCCGACGACGGAGCCGAGCTCGGGGCGGCCCATCAGCTTCTTCAGCGGCGAGGCCTTCAGGAGGCGCTCGTCCGTCTTCGTGTCCGCAGGGCCCGGAGACGGGGCGGGCGCCGGAGCTGTCGCTGTCATCGGGTCCCTCGCTTCGCGTATTCCTCCAGCTCGGCGGCCTGATCCTTGGTGATGATCTGCGGTCCGGTCAGGACCGGCTTGCCGCCGCCGAGCACATCGGCGTTGTACTTGTAGAGCCAGAGCAGGTCCACGGCCTCATAGCCCTGGAGGAAGGGCTGCTGGTCGACGGCGAAGCCGAGCGTGCCGTCCTTCAGGCCCGCCGCGACCTTCTCGTTCAGGTCGAAGGTGTCGACCTCCGCCTTGCTGCCCGCGCTGTCCTTGGCCTTCACCGCGGCGTCCGCGAAGGGCGCGCCGAGCGTGACGACCGAGTCGATGTCCTTGTCGGACTGCAGCCGGGCCTCGATGGAGGACTGCACGTCGGGCATGTTCGTACCGGTCACGTACAGGTTCTGCAGCTTGCCGTCGAAGGTCTTCTTGGCGCCCTCGCAGCGCTGCTCGTGCCCGACGTTGCCCTGCTCGTGCAGGATGCAGAGCGCCTTCTTCTTGCCGCGCTTGTTGAGCTCGTCGCCGACGGCCTCGCCCGCGATCGTCTCGTCCTGGCCGATGTGGGTGAGCGCACCGAACTCCTTGGACTCCGCGGAGCCGGAGTTCACGGTGATCACCGGGATGCCGGCCTTCTTGGCGCGGGCCAGGGCACCCTTCATCGCGGCGGGCTTGGCGAGGCTGACGATGATGCCGTCGACCTTCTTGTCGATGTACGAGTCCACGAGCTGGGCCTGCTGCTGGGCCTCGGCGTTGTGGGCGTAGAGGAACTTGATGTTGTCCTTGACGGCGGCCTGCTCGGCGCCGCTCTGGACGATGTCCCAGAACGTGTCGCCGTCACCCGAGTGGGTCACCATCCCGAACGTCCAGTTCGGCGTGTTCACCGCCGCCTTGCCCTGTGCCGTTGCCGCCTTGCGTGCGTCCTCGGCGCGCTTACCGCCGGTGCTGCTGCACCCCGCGAGGGACACCCCGAGCACCGCGACCAGCACGGCGCCCACCGCACGTACCCCTGTCTGAACCCTTGCCACGACGCCGTGCCCTTCTAGCTCTGCTCTTCGGTGAGGCCGGTCCGGATCCCCGGCCCCAGCCGCCCAAGTATCGACCACGCGGATCACGCGTGTGTTCATCGGGTACCGCGGGCCGTGTACTTCTCCAGCTTCGGCACATCCTTCCCGGTGACGATCGCGGGTCCGGTGAGGACGGGCTTGCCGCCTCCCAGGACGTTCGCGTTGGTCTTGTAGAGCCACAGTTCGTCTATGGCGAGGTAACCCTGGAGATAGGGCTGCTGATCGACGGCGAAGCCGACCTCCTTGGCCTTGAGGCGCTTGACGACCTCGGCGTTCAGGTCGAAGGTGTCGACCTCCGCCTTGCTCTTCGCGTCCTCCTTGGCCTTCACCGAGTAGGCGGCGATCGGCGCGCCGAGCGTGACGACGGCGTCGATGTCCTTGGTGGCCTGGAGCTTCGCGCTGATGGAGGACTGGGAGCCGGGCGCGTCGGTACCTTGGACATTGAGGTTCGCGACCGAGCCCTTGAAGGTCTTCTTCACGCCCGCGCAGCGCTGCTCGAGCGAGACGTTGCCCTGTTCGTGGATGACGCAGAGCGCCTTCTTCTTGCCGCGCTTGTTGAGCTCGTCACCTACGGCCTCGCCCGCCACCGACTCGTCCTGCCCTATGTGGCTCAGCGCGCCGAAGTCGGCGGAGAACTCGCCGCCGGAGTTGATCGTGACGACCGGTATCCCGGCGGCCTCGGCCTTCCCGAGAACCGCCTTCATCGCCTCGGGCTTGGCCAGGGTGACGACGATGCCGTCGACCTTCTTGTCGATCGCCGACTGGACGAGCTCGGCCTGCCCCTTGGCCTCTTTGTCGTTGGAGTAGAGGAAATCGACGTTGTCCTTGCGGGCCGCCTGCTTGGCGCCGCTCTGGACGATGTCCCAGAAGGTGTCGCCCTCGCCGGAGTGCGTGACCATGGCGATCTTGAGGCGAGGCGTGTCCACGCCTTTGCCGCCTCCACCGCCGTCGCCCGACGTGTCCTCGTCGTCCTTGCCGCCGGAGCTGCTGCATCCGGCCGCGAGGGCGATCACCGCCAGGAGAGCTGCTGCCGTGCGGGCTGTACGCCTGGGGGTACGCATAGGGGTACGCATGGTGGGACCACCTCTTCTCCCGGCCGCCCGAATGCGGCTGGGGGAGTTCTAGCGGCGGGCGCGCGGCAGCGTCAATGGATTTGTCAGAACATTCTGACGACTGTTGGCGAGTTGGTATACACGCGTCGGGGCCCCCCCAACACCAGGGGCGGCCCCCACACAGTCGCGCGGTCGGCAGGTATTCGGCCGTCAGTGCCAGTGTCATATAAACAAAAACCAGCCCACCAGAAAAGGAAAAAAAACGGAATGCCGCATGTGGGGTTAAAAA
>NZ_JBHTSF010000298.1:0-4583 GCF_042795295.1 Streptomyces sp. NPDC056486 | reverse complement strand
TTATGTGTTTATGAGACAGATCATGGTGACGCCGGTCGGCACGGACGCCGCGCTGCGGGAGCGGTTCCGGCGACGCCCGCTGGTACTCGTCGACCGCCAGGTGGGCCGATTGCCCGCCGTGGTGGCCGACACCACCACGGGCCTGACCGAACTCCTTGACCACCTGCTGGCACAGGGCCACCGCGACATCGCCTACGTCTCCGGTCCCGCGGACTCCTGGGCAGACGAACAGCGACGTACCGCACTCACCTCACGGGCGTCGGCGGCCGGCGCCCGTGTCCACGTCCTCGGGCCCCTGCCGCCCACGTTCGACGCCGGGATCGAGGCCGCACGCGCGCTGCCCGGCGACGCCACGGCCGTCCTCGCCTACAACAGCTATCTGACACTCGGGCTGCTGCACGGCCTCGGCGCGGCCGGACGACACGTACCCGATGACGTGAGTCTGGCCGCAGCCGACGACCTCAGTACGCTCAGCGCCACCACGCCACCGGTGACCGCGCTCGACGTGCCGCTCCGAGAAGCCGGGGCACTTGCCGTCACCCGCCTCCACGAGCTGCTCGACGGCCACCGGCGCACGGTCACCTCGCGACTGCCGGCTGCTCCCGTATTGCGCGCGTCGACGGCTCCGCCGCGCGGTCTGTAGCCGCCCTTGATGGATCCGGCCCGACTCAGAGGTTCGCGCCCGCGTACGCGGTCACGTCCTCAACCGATGAGTTGCCGCCGCAGATCACCAGGCCGAGCCTGGTCGCCTCGCCGGTCTTGGCCAGAACCCGGCGGGCGGCCGGGAGGAGGCAGCCCGCCGCCGGCTCCGCCCATACCCTGGCGTGCTCGGCCAGCTCGAGCACGCCCGCGTAGGCCTCCGCCTCGGGCACGACCAGTACCTCGTCGACCAGGTCACGCACCATGGTGTACGTCAGCGGGGACACCGTGGGCGCACTCAGCGTGCTGATGCGTGAATCCACATCCACGTGAACCGGCCCACCGCAGGCCAGCGCCCGAGACATCGCGTCGGCCCCGGTGGTCTCCACGCCCCACACGCGCACGTCCGGCCGGCGAGCCCGCAGCACCGCCGCCACACCGGCGATCAGACCACCGCCGCCGATGGAGACCAGGACGTCCGTCAATTCACCGGCGTCAGCGGCGAGTTCGAGCCCCACTGTGCCCTGCCCCGCGATGACCACCGGGTCGGAGAACGGGTGTAGCAGGGTGAACCCCTCCGCCTCAAGGCGGTCCATCGTCGCGAAGGCCTCGGCCATGGTGGCGGTCAGCCGTACGTCGGCTCCGGCGGCCCGGGCAGCCTGCACCGAGCGCGCCGGTGCGGTGCGCGGCATCACCACGGTGGCGCGCACACCCAGCGCGGCCGACATCTCCGCCACGGCGACGCCGTGGTTGCCGCCGGACACCGCGACCACGCCGGCCGCGCGTTGCTCATCGGTCATCGCAAGGAGCTTGGCGACGGCTCCCCGCGCCTTGAACGAACCCGTGCGCTGCAGCAGTTCGAGCTTGACCGTGACCGGCACCCCGAGCAACGCGGTCAACCCCGGGCTGGGCAGCGTGGGAGTGCGCACCACGTGCCCGGCGATCCGTTCCGCCGCGCTCTCCACGTCCTCAACACCGACCATGGCGCCCCTCCAGGATGTCTCGCACGCCGTATCCGTCTGCACAATACGTGGCTAATCCCGGGCACAGGCAGTCGTTCGGATCACCTCAGCTCAACACAGCGCAACACAGCGCGGCGCAGCAGACTGTCCGGGGCCGACGTTTCCGGCAGGGCAGTACAGGCCGATGACGGTGAGGCCGGTGGCGTGCAGCGTTGCCCCGCGCGGAGCCGGGGCGCCCTGCGCTGTGGCCTTCAGGCATGCCGCGGCATTGCGGGCGGCATCCGCGGCAGCAGCCTGACCGCCCGCCCGCCCCGCCAACACTCGGCCCGCAGGCGGCCCGTAACCTGCCGCTTGCTCCCTCCCGAACAGCAACGTCCCGAACATCAACGTTCCGTTCGACTTCACGGGCGGCGCGACCGCGTACAACCAGCCCCGCCCTTCGGCGGTCACACCAGATAGCCCGCACCCCGTCGACCGAGTGGGAGCCCTCATGCCGCACAGCCGCCGCATCCTGACGTACGCCGTTGCAGTCGCTGCCGCGGCCACCGCCGGGTTCGTGTTCCCGTCCGGCGCCACCGCTGCCGCGCCCCTCACCGCCCTGAGCGACTTCAACGGCGATGGCTACGCGGACCTCGCCGTCGGCGTCCCTGACGGCACCGTCGCAGGCCAGGCCAAGGCCGGGTACGTGAACGTCGTTTGGGGCGGCCTGAAGGGCGTCGGCGCCCACGGAAGCATCCGCGTCACCCAGGCCACTGCCGAGGTACCCGGGGCCCCGGAGGCAGGCGATCGCTTCGGCGCATCCGTGACCCTGACCGACCTCAACGGCGACGGCATCGCCGAACTCCTCGCCGGTGTCCCCGGCGAGGACGTCACCGACCGCGGTACGGACGCGGGCATGGTCATCGCCGTAGGCGGGTCGAAGGACGGGCCGGGGCCGGGATCATCGGTCCTCACCGGGCCCTCGCCGTCGGCTGCGTACGGCAGATCGGTCGCGGCAGCCGACCTGACCGGGGGCGGCAACGGCGGCAACGGCGGCAACAAGGCCATCGTGATCGGCGGCACGGACAAGGTCGTCGCCCGTGTCATCCAGGGCGAAGACAGCATGATCACCACCATCGTCGCCGCCCCCATGGGCGGCCGCGCCCCCGTCCTGGCCACCGGCGATTTCGACAGCGACGCCACCACGGACCTGGCCGTGGCGTACTGGACCGCGGGCAACCCCAACACGCAGTCCCACGTGCGCCTGTTCAGGTGGGACGCCGACCGGTCCGAGATGGCCAACTTCTGGAACATGGACAACGCGGGCGTGAGCGCCCTGGCAGCAGGCGACTTCGACGGCGACGGTCACGACGACCTGGCGCTCGGCGAGTGCCGTGAGATCGCCGACGAGAACATCGACGACCCGTGCGGCCCCGAGAAGCTCGCGAAGGGGGGCGGCATCCACGTCCACTACGGAAGCTCCGTGGACGGTTCCTTCGGCAGCCGCACCCAGACCCTCAACCAGGACACGGCGGGCGTCCCGGGGGTGGCCGAGGACGGCGACCGCTTCGGTGCCGCGCTCGCCGTCACCGATGTCAACCGCGACGGCCGCGACGACCTGATCGCGGACGCGCCCGGTGAGGCCATCGGGAACAAGACCGGGGCGGGCGCCGCCTGGCTGTTCCGCGGCGGGGCCCGGGGCCTGCTCGACGCAACCGGCGCTGCCACATCCACTGCATGGAACCAGGACACGACCGGCGTCCCGGGTGCCGCCGAGGCGGGCGACACCTTCGGTGCGGCGGTCGCCGCGGACGACCACAACGCCGACGGCGTACCCGATGTCACGGTCGGATCCCCAGGCGAGAACGCCTCCCTGGGCGCCGTGTGGCTCCTGCCCCGCGGTTCGGCCACCGACTCGACGGCCTTCTCGCCCCGCTCGCTCGGCCTCCCCTACCTCTCCACGACGCACAAGTACGGCAAGCCGCTGAACAGCCACTGAGCCCGCCCCATCGACGCTGCGTCCGCCCTCGCAGCATGGGCCCGCCCACCGGGCGGCGCGCCGACACCTCCCTGCCCAGAGCACTCGACGTACGCCTCGACAACTGCGCAACGCAAAGGCGGGGCAGACCAGCATCCGCGGCCGCCGTGACGGGCCGCGGCATCTGTCACCAACTCGCCTGTTGTTCCCCACTGGACGAGCGAAAGCGGCGGCTGATGTTGGGGCGTCGAGGCCCGGGTCCGGGCCTCGACGGCATCCGGGGGGTCGCTCAGTCGGTCCCCGGTCAGCGAGACGACGGTCCGCAGGGGCAGACGCCGAGTGCCTGGCCATCGCGCCGGGCGGATGAACCGGCGGCCCCGGATCCGGACCTGGGGCCGCCGGATTCCCTGCCGCCTGCCGACGAAGAATCGAACGACCAAAGTTTCACAGGCTGTTGCGTGGCAACACGAACCGCATGGCTCAAGAGAGAAGACCTTCGGATGACAGCGCCGGGAACACCCGGCACAGCACCAAGGCAACAGCCGCCAAGGGGCGGCCCGCTGCGAGGACGGGAGCGCGCAAGGTGAACACCACTGCACAGAAGGCAGAGCAGGAATCGACTGAGGCCGCCGGAAAGGCGAAGGATTCCGCCGCGGAGGCCGCCGACGCCGCCGGTTCCGGTGCGCATTCGTTCGGTCTCGCGACCCAGCGTGCGAAGCAGGCGGCAGCCGCGGGGATCGAGAGTGGCGGCAAGACCGTGGTGTCGGCCACGGGCAAGGTCGCTGCAACGGCGGTCACCGGCTGGACCCTGGTGAAAAACCGCAAGGCCATAGCCGCGGGCGCTGCCGCCGGCCTGGTCAGTGTCGCCGGTGTTGCCTTCACCGCCGGACGCCGCACAGCAAAGACCCGGGGCGGACCCCTGACCCGGCTGACCCATGGCCGTATCTGACACGCATCTGACATTCGCCGCACAAACCCAACCACCCCAGGCAGCAGGGCGGGGAGAAGGCTTAACCCCTTCTCCC
>NZ_JBHTSF010000297.1:0-4593 GCF_042795295.1 Streptomyces sp. NPDC056486 | reverse complement strand
GCCTACTATATTATGGCAGCTCTGGGTAATTAGACCCCTCTCGCTGACTTCCGAGACGGCCCCCACCCGTTTTGGGGGTGGGGGCCTTCTCGTATGCCGGGACAGAGTCCCTAGTCCTCGCCGAGGTACGCCTTGCGCACGGACTCGTCGTGCAGCAGGTCGTTCCCCGTCCCGGACAGGACGATCTTGCCGACCTCCATGACATGACCGTGGTCGGCGAGCGAGAGCGCCGCCTGGGCATTCTGTTCGACGAGTAGAATGGTCGTGCCCTGGGATTTGAGCTCGGAGATGGTCGCCATGATCTTCTGCATCATGATCGGTGAAAGGCCCATGGAAGGCTCGTCGAGCATGAGCAGTTTCGGCTGGGACATGAGCGCGCGTCCCATGGCGAGCATTTGCTGCTCGCCGCCGGAGAGCGTGCCCGCCGCCTGCTTTCTGCGCTCCCCGAGAATGGGGAAGAGCTCGTAGGCGCGCGCGATGTCCTTTTCGATGGCGGCCTTGTCGCTGCGCAGATATGCGCCGAGCCGCAGATTGTTCTCGATCGTCATGCGCGGGAAGATGTGCCGGCCCTCGGGAGAGTGGGCGAGGCCGAGCGCGACGATCTGGTCGGCGCGGTATTTCCGCAGGGTTTTCCCGTTGAATTTGATGGAGCCGCCGACCGGTTTGAGGAGTCCGGAGAGCGTGCGCAGTGTGGTGGTCTTGCCTGCGCCGTTCGTGCCGATCAGGGTGACGACCTCGCCGGCTTCGACCTTGAAAGAGATGCCCTTGACGGCTTCGATCTTGCCGTAGGCGACTTTGAGGTCCTCGACTTCGAGCAGTGCGGTCATCAGCTGTTCTCCTCGTTGCCCGTCGCGTCGGCCTCTGTGCTGCCGGGGGCTCCTTCGAAGGGCTCGCCCAGGTAGGCGGCGATGACGCGGTCGTCCTGCTGGACGGTTTCACTGTCGCCCTCGACGAGTTTCTCGCCTTGGACGAGTACGGCCACGCGGTCGCACAGGTTGAAGATGAAGCGCATGTCGTGCTCGATGACGAGGACGGCGATGCCCATGTCCCGGATGGCGAGAACGAGTTCCTCGGTGGCGCGGGTCTCCTGCGGGTTCATGCCCGCGGTCGGCTCGTCCAGGAGGAGCAGGCCGGGTTCGCTCGCGAGTGCCCGGGCGATCTCCAGCTTGCGTTGTTCGCCGTAGGGCAGGTTGCGGGAGAGGTGTTCCGCCTTCTCGGCGAGGCCGACGAATTCGAGCAGTTCCAGGGCGCGGGCCCTGGATTTGGCTTCGGCTTTGTGGAAGCCGGGGCCGCGCAGGAGGGCTGACCAGAGGCCTTCCTTCGTGCGTGTGTGGCGGCCGACGAGGACGTTTTCCAGGACGGTCATGTTGGAGAAGAGGCGGATGTTCTGGAAGGTGCGGGCCACGCCGGCCGCGGTGACCTTGAACGATTTGCTGGGCAGGACCTTGCCCTTGTACCGGACTTCGCCCTCGGTGGGGATGTAGAGGCCGGTGAGGCAGTTGAAGAAGGTGGTCTTGCCTGCTCCGTTGGGGCCGATGAGGCCGACGATCTCGCCGCTGTTGACGGTGAGGTCGACGGAGCGCACGGCGGTGAGGCCGCCGAAGCGCATCGTGACGCCCTTGGCGTCCAGGACGGTTTCTCCGGCCGGCGTCGCGGCGGGGCTGTCCTTGCTGGTGGTGGTGTCGGTGGTCATGGCTCAGGCCCCTGTCTTGCTGAGGACTGTGGGTGGCGGCGTGTCGCCGGGAGCCAGTTCGGCCTCGTGGAATTCGAGCTGGCGGCGGCGGTTGGGGATGAGGCCCTCGGGGCGGAAGCGCATGAGCAGTACGAGCGCGAGGCCGAAGGCGAAGAGCTGGTAGTCGCCCAGGAAGGAGAGCTTGCTCGGGATGAGGTAGAGCAGTGCCGCGCCGACGAGGGGTCCGCTGATGGTGCCCATGCCGCCGAGGACGACGGCGGCGAGCAGGAACGCGGAGTTGGGCGGGACCGTGTTGGCGAACTGGTACTGCTCGGGTGTCACGGTGTAGGTGACGTGTGCCTGTACCGTGCCGGCGAGTCCGGCGAGCGTGGCGCCGAGTGCGAAGGCGATGAGCTTGACGCGGAAGCCGTTGATGCCCATGGCGAGGGCCGCGGTCTCGTCCTCGCGGATGGCGACCCAGGCGCGCCCGATGCGGGAGTCGCCGCTGCGCCGGAAGACGAGCACGACGACGAGGGTGATGAGCAGCATCAGGAAGAAGTAGTTCGCGAAGCGGCCGATGGTGACGCCGAAGACGGTGTGCTCGATGCCGAAGTCGAAGCCGAGGATCTTGAGGTTCGGGATCGAGGAGATGCCGTTGGAGCCGTTCGTGATGTCCGGGCCCGATGTGCCGTCGGCGTTCATGGCGACGATTCGGAAGATCTCTCCGAAGCCGAGGGTGACGATGGCGAGGTAGTCGCCGCGCAGCCGCAGGGTCGGTGCGCCGATGAGTACGCCGAAGATGAGCGAGGCGCTCGCGCCGACCAGGATGGCGCCCCAGAACGGCAGGTGGAGGTCGAAGGGCGAGGACGGCGATCCGGAGACCATGGATGCGGCGTAGGCGCCGACGCCGAGGAAGGCGACGTATCCGAGGTCGAGGAGTCCTGCGAGGCCGACGACGATGTTCAGGCCGAGGGCGACGGTGGCGAAGATGAGGATGTAGACGCCGATGGTGGCGTACTGGTCGTCGCTCTGTGTGAACGGGAAGGCCGCGGCGGCGGCGAAGGCACCGGCGAGTGTGATGTTGCGGTGTCGCGCGGTGTAGGTGGAGACCTGGGCGACGAGCCCCGCTTTGGACAGTGCGGCGAAGGAGAATGCCACGGTGACCAGGAAGCCGATGAAGAGCTCGTCGTACTCGGTGCCGATGCCGTAGGTGAAGACCAGGAGGCCCACGGCGAGCGCGACGATGATGATGAGGATCTCGACGTAGCTGGGGAGTTTGCGCGGTGTGGGCGGTGCTTCGGCGGCGAAGGCGCCCTTGAAGATGACCAACCCGTTGCGCATGCGGTGCTTGAACTGTTCGCTGCCGGTGTCTTCGGGGTCGATCGCGTAGGTGTGCGGTCGGGTGAAGGGCAGGGCGAGGGCGCCGACGAAGGAGCCGAGGGTGGCGAGCGCGGCGATCCAGCCGCCGGGTTCGAGGTTGGCGAGGCCGCCGAGCTGGTAGCTGATCGAGATGATCGTGTACCAGGTGGTGGCGAAGGCTGCGAGTGCCGCGTACTTCAGTGCGGCGTCGGCTCCGCCGGGAGCGAGGGCGCGTACGCCCTTGATTCCGTAGGAGGCGAGGCCGAAGAGCGTCGTCAGGATGCCGGCGATCAGGACGAGGATCTGGAGGCCGCCGGGGTAGCCGTAGACGGTGAGGTCGCCGGGGAACGACGGGGTCCAGGTCCAGGCGAGGAACGCGGAGATGATCGTGAGGATGCCGCCGCCGGTGGCCAGTGCGCGGGCGGGGCCCTCGGGGATGGCGATGAGGCCGGTGGGGGTGTGGTCCTGCTTGGGGCTCGGCGCGTCGGCCGCGGTGTTCTGTGTGGTCATGGTGGTCACGCCCTGTCCGCGACGCGCTCGCCAAGGAGGCCTTGTGGCCTGACGAGGAGTACGACGATGAGGAGTACGAAGGCCCAGACGTCGGCCCAGGACTGCCCGCCGAGCTGGCTCATGCCGGGGATGTCGTTCATGTAGGCGGTGGCCATGGCTTCGGCGACGCCGAGGACGAGGCCGCCGAGCATCGCGCCGTAGATGTTGCCGATGCCTCCGAGTACGGCGGCGGTGAAGGCCTTGAGTCCCCAGAGGAAGCCCATGCGGAACTGGACTTCTCCGTAGCGGAAGCCGTAGGCGACGGCGGCGATGCCGGCGAAGGCGGCGCCGATCGCGAAGGCGACGACGATGACGCGGTCGGTGTTGACACCCATGAGCTTGGCGGTGTCGGGGTCCTGTGCGGTGGCTTGCATGCCGCGTCCGACGCGGGTCTTCATCACGAAGTAGCCGAGGGCGAACATGCAGATCGGGGCGGTGATCAGCAGGAAGATGTCGCCGGGCTGGATGGTGACGGAGCCGAGGTGGATGGAGCCGCCTGGCAACTCGGGGAAGGTGCGGGACGACTTCGCGTTGGGGTACCAGGCCCAGACGGCCTGCTGCAGCGCGAGGGAGAGTCCGATGGCGGTGATGAGGGGTGCGAGGCGGGGTGCGCCGCGCAGCGGGCGGTAGGCGAAGCGTTCGGCTCCGACCGCGATGAGGGTCGAGACGATGACGGCGCCTATGAGCATCAGTGGCAGGGCGAGCCACATGCTGGTGCCGCCCGGCAGCCAGAGCCAGACGGTGAGGGCGCCGAAACCGCCGACCATGAAGATCTCGCCATGGGCGAAGTTGATGAGCTGGACGATGCCGTAGACCATTGTGTAGCCGATGGCGATCAGGCCGTACATGGATCCCAGTAGCAGGCCGTTGACCAGCTGTTGCGGCAGTTCGTGCACCGCAGGTCCTCCGAGTCTTTCGGTGTCGTGCGGCTTGCTTGCGGCGGCGGGGGGCCTCGCGGTGGCCGTACGACTCAGGTGACGGATGCGACGCCGCGCGGGGCGCTGTCAGGAGCT
>NZ_JBHTSF010000296.1:0-4752 GCF_042795295.1 Streptomyces sp. NPDC056486 | reverse complement strand
GCGTACAAGCAAGCAAGCGTCTTGGCGATCAGGCCTCTTTGCGGTGCTGTCCCGCGGCCTTGCGCTCCTTCTCGGCGTTCTCCTCCGCCTCCATCTCCGCGAAGACGTCGATCGGCGCGGGCGCCTTCGCGAGGAAGACCCAGGTCAGCCAGACGGCGAGCAGGAACGGCGGGATCTTCAGGGCGATCAGGACCCAGCCGAACTGGGTCGTGTCCCCCCACCAGTAGAGCGGGAAGAGGATCGCGCACTTGGCGAGCAGGATCAGGCCCCAGGCCCAACTGGCCTTCGTGTACGCCTTCTTGCGGCCGGGGTTGCGGGTCCGCCAGGAGAGGTTCTCCTTGAAGACCGGGCCGAGGATCAGGCCGATCAGCGGGACACCCGCGAGGGCCGTGATGATGTAGGCGAGGGCGAGGCCCAGGGTGTAGAGCATGCCCGGCAGGTAGAAGTCCTTGGCGTTGCCGGTCATCATCGCGAAGACCACGCCGAAGGCGACACCGAAGACGCCGCTGAAGGCGTGCTTGACGGTGCCCTTCATGACCAGGCGGACCACCACGAGCACCAGGGACACCGCGAGGGCCGCGATGGCCGACATGTGCAGGTCCTTGTTGATCGTGAAGATGGTCACGAAGAGGAGGCCGGGGACGACGGTCTCCACCATGCCCCGCACGCCGCCGAACGCCTCGAAGAGCGCGGCCTCGGTCACGGCCCTGGAATCGGCTTCCTCATCCGTGGTTCCGTGGCCCGCGCTTCCGTGGTCCGTCTCCGTCGGCTTGTCGAGGGACGTCACCGGCTACTCCCGTCCGAGGGGTCTGAGTTCGTATTTCGGGTTGAAGAGCACCCGGCGGCCCCGGCTCATCGAGACCCGGCCGGACGCGATCAGCTTGCGCCCCGGTTCTATCCCCACGATGGAGCGCCTGCCGAGCCACACCACGTCCAGTGCCGCGGAGCCGTCGAACAGCTCCGCCTCAAGGGCGGGGACGCCGGCGCGTGGTCGCAGGGTGACCGTGCGCAAGGTACCAGTAACCGTGACTATCTGGCGGTCGTGGCAGTCTCCGATACGGGTACACCCCGCCGTCTCGGCGTCCTCGCGCAGCTCCTCCGACTCCAGGTCCTCCTGGGAGGACGACAGCCGGTCGAGCATGCGCCGGAAACGGCCTGCCGGCTTCTCGGAACCAGGAACAGCACTCATACACGAAGCGTACCGGGGGTCACCGACAGCGCCGCAATGGGTGCGCTCACCTGTGCCTATGCCCGCTCAGTCCGGCCCCGACCCTTGACTCATCGCTCGAACCTGTAACCCATTCCCGGCTCGGTGATGAAGTGCCGCGGATGCGCGGGGTCCGTTTCCAGCTTGCGCCGCAGCTGGGCCATGTAGACGCGCAGGTAGTTCGTCTCCGTGCCGTACGAAGGGCCCCAGACCTCCTGGAGCAGCTGCTTCTGGCTGACCAGGCGCCCTGTGTTGCGCACCAGGACTTCGAGGAGATGCCATTCGGTGGGCGTCAGGCGTACGTCGCGCCCGCCGCGGTTGACCTTCTTGGCCGCCAGGTCGACCGTGAAGTCCTTGGTGTCCACCATCACGTCGTCCTCGCCCGCTCCGGCGGGCTCGGCCCTGCGGATGGAGGCGCGAAGGCGGGCGAGGAGCTCGTCCATGCCGAACGGCTTGGTGACGTAGTCGTCGGCGCCCGCGTCGAGCGCCTCGACCTTCTCGTCGGAGCTGTGCCGCGCGGAGAGCACCAGGATCGGGACGCGCGTCCAGCCGCGCAGGCCCCTGATGACCTCGACCCCGTCCATGTCGGGCAGACCGAGGTCGAGCACGATCACGTCGGGGTGGCGAGCGGCGGCGAGCTGGAGCGCGGTGGCTCCGTCCGGGGCGGCGTCCACGTCGTACTTGCGCGCCTTCAGGTTGATCACGAGGGCGCGGACGATCTGTGGCTCGTCGTCGACCACGAGCACCCTCGTGGGGGTCCTGGGGTCTCCCCCGGGAGAGTGCGGCATGCGCGTCTGCCTTTCGGGCCTGTGGGTCTTGACGGCGGGGGCCGTCTTGTCGGTGGGGGCGGTCATGAGGTGGCCTGGGCGGAGAGATCCGGCAGGACCGGCGGTCCGCCCGCCGCCGCCCGCAGGGTGAGGACCATGGTGAGGCCGCCGCCCGGGGTGTCCTCCGCCTCGAGCGTGCCGCCCATGGACTCCACGAAGCCGCGTGCGACCGCGAGGCCCAGGCCCACGCCCGCACCGCGCGGAGCGTCACCGTAGCGCTGAAACGGCTCGAAGATGCGGTCCTTCGCTCCATCAGGGACACCGGGACCGCGGTCCACGACGCGCAGTTCGACCCGGTCGCCGAGCGTGCTCGCGGAGACCAGGACCGGTTCGGCGTCAAGGCTGTACTTGACGGCGTTCTCGACGATGTTGGCGACCGCACGCTCCAGGAGGCCCTTGTCGACGGTGACCATGGGCAGCGTCTCGGGGATGTCGAGGTCCGCGCTGCCGTCGGGTACGCCGCCGAGCGCCATCGGGACGACCTCGTCGAGGTCGATCTCGCGGATCAGCGGGGTGACGGTGCCGGTCTGCAGGCGGGACATGTCCAGGAGGTTGCCGACCAGGTGGTCGAGGCGGTCGGCGCCGTCCTCGATGCCTTCGAGGAGCTCGGCCTGGTCCTCCTCCGACCAGGCCACGTCGTCGGAGCGCAGGGACGAGACGGCGGCCTTGATGCCCGCGAGGGGCGTACGCAGGTCATGGCTGACGGCGGCGAGCAGCGCGGTGCGTATGCGGTTGCCCTCGGCGAGGGTGCGCGCCTGCTGCGCCTCGTCCTTCAGGCGCCTGCGGTCCAGGACGACGACGGCCTGCGCGGCGAACGCGGCGAGCACTCTGCGGTCCTCGGCGGGCAGCACCCGTCCTGACAGGGCGAGGGCCATGTGGTCGCCGACCGGCATGTCCACGTCCGCGTCCTCGGGGCGCTCGATCGTGCGGCCCTCGCCGACCCGGCCCGCGCAGGTCCAGGGGGCGACGTCGCTCTCGCGCTCCAGGAGGGCCACGGAGTCCATGCTGAAGGTCTCGCGTACGCGTTCGAGGAGGGCGTCAAGGCTGGTCTCGCCGCGCAGCACGCTGCCCGCGAGGAAGGAGAGTATCTCCGACTCCGCGCGCAGCCTGGCGGCCTGGTGGGTACGCCGTGCGGCGAGGTCCACGACGGAGGCGACGGAGATCGCGACGCCCACGAAGACGACGATCGCGACGATGTTCTTGGAGTCGGAGATCGTCCACAGGTGCTGCGGCGGCGTGAAGTAGTAGTTCAGGAGCAGCGAGCCGAAGGCCGCCGAAGCGAGGGACGGGAGGAGGCCGCCCAGCAGTGCGGCGGCGACCGTGAGCGTCAGGAAGAGCAGCATGTCGTTGGCGAGGCCGAGGTTCGCGTCGACATGGGTCAGGAGCAGGGTCAGGAGCGCCGGGCCGCCGACGCCCACCAGCCAGCCCCAGATGGACCGGGACCGCCCGAGCCGTGCCCCGCGAGCCACGGGCAGGCCGCGGCCCTTGGCGACCTCGTCGTGCGTGACGATGTGGACGTCGAGGTCGGGACCCGATTCGCGGGCGACCGTCGCGCCGACGCCGGGTCCGAAGATGTACTGCCAGGACTTGCGGCGCGAGGAGCCGAGGACGATCTGGGTGGCGTTGACGCCGCGGGCGAAGTCGAGCAGCGCGGCCGGTATGTCGTCGCCGATGACGTGGTGGAAGGTGCCGCCCAGGTCCTCCACGAGGGTGCGCTGGACCGCGAGCTCCTTGGGCGAGGCCGCGGTCAGGCCGTCGCTGCGGGCGATGTAGACGGCGAGGATCTCGCTGCCCGAGCCCTTGGCGGCCATCCGGGACGCACGGCGGATCAGGGTGCGGCCCTCGGGGCCGCCGGTGAGGCCGACGGCGATGCGCTCGCGGGCCTGCCAGGTGGAGCGGATGTCGTGCTCGCCGCGGTACTGCTGGAGGTATTCGTCGACCCGGTCGGCGACCCAGAGCAGCGCGAGCTCGCGCAGGGCGGTGAGGTTGCCGGGCCGGAAGTAGTTGGACAGGGCCGCGTCGACCCGGTCGGGCTTGTAGATGTTGCCGTGGGCCATGCGGCGGCGCAGCGCCTGTGGCGACATGTCGACCAGCTCTATCTGGTCCGCGCGCCGCACCACTTCGTCCGGCACGGTCTCGCGCTGGCGTACGCCGGTGATCGACTCGACGACGTCGCCGAGGGACTCCAGGTGCTGGATGTTCACGGTCGAGACGACGTCCATGCCCGCGGCGAGCAGCTCCTCGACGTCCTGCCAGCGCTTGGCGTTGCGGGATCCCGGGACATTGGTGTGCGCCAGTTCGTCCACCAGGGCGACGGCGGGCGCCCGCTCAAGGACCGCGTCCACGTCCATCTCGGTGAACAGGGTGCCGCGGTAGTCCAGGTCCTTGCGGGGCACCTGCTCAAGGCCGTGCAGCATCACTTCGGTGCGGGGCCTGTCGTGGTGCTCCACGAAGGCCACGACGCAGTCCGTGCCGCGCTCGATGCGGCGGTGCGCCTCGGACAGCATCGCGTACGTCTTGCCGACGCCCGGTGCCGAACCGAGGTATATCCGAAGCTTGCCGCGTGCCATGGCCCCATTGTCTTCCCGAATCCGCTCTGTACGCAGCGTCGACCTTACGGCTAACAATTCCCGCGAAACGGACGAAGGTGCGCCCAGGGGCTCTCTTTGACGCAACCCTGATGTGCCAGGTCGGGCCGTGCGCGCGGCGTGGTCGCAC
>NZ_JBHTSF010000295.1:0-4955 GCF_042795295.1 Streptomyces sp. NPDC056486 | reverse complement strand
CCGACGCAGGGAGTTGCCGAGGGTGTAACCGAAGCCCGGCTCCAGCGGCTCGATCACGAACCGGGAGCGGAACTCGTCGACGACCTCTTCGGTCAGCGAGGGACGCTGAGCAATCAGCATGAAATGTTTCCTCCAGTGGTGGGCGCCCGCTATTTGACGCCGTAGACACTGCGAAGAGTAACGGGCCGGACAGCCTCACCTGGTGATCGGGGTTCGAAACTCAACACAGGCGGAGTACGAGTCACAACGATCGGCGGACTTTCGGCAGGCGGCGGTGGACGGTTCGCTCGGCCGAGGCCGGCCTTGTCCGTGCGCCCCGACACCGGGTGCCGACCGGCTTGCCGCTGCGGGCCCGCCCCGGCCTGCGGGCTGCCCGAGATTACGATGAGCCCCAGCTCCGGACGGAGGGGCGCCTGGTGGCGGCACCCGGTGCCGTAGACGGAAGGAACGGGCTGTGGCCGATGATCTGATCGATGTGGTGATCGCCGACGATCAGGAGTTGGTCCGGGCCGGCTTCGAGATGATTCTCGATGCCCAGCCGGGCATCCGGGTCGTGGGTGTCGCACGAGACGGTGTCGAGTGCGTCGAGCTGGCCCGACGGCTGCGCCCCGCGGTGGTGTTGGCCGACATCCGCATGCCGCGGATGGACGGCTTGGAGGTCACCCGCACCCTGGCGGGGGAGACGCCCGGCGAATCCGCGATGAACGTCGTCGTGATCACCACCTTCGACCAGGACGACTACGTACGCGACGCTCTGCGCTACGGCGCCTGCGGCTTCCTGCTCAAGGACGCTCCGCCCGCGCTGCTCGTGGAGGCGGTGCGGGCGGCCTCACGCGGCGACGCGCTGGTCTCGCCCGCGGTCACCGTGCGGCTGCTGCGCGGGCTGCAGCACAGAGTCGGCGGCGAGGAGCAGCAGGAGGCCGCCGGGCTGAGCAGCCGGGAGACGGAGATCGCCAGCCTCGTGGCCGTAGGACGCACCAACCAGGAGATCGCCGAGGAACTGTTCCTGTCGCTGTCGTCGGTGAAGACGTATCTGGCACGGATCCAGGCCAAGGTCGAGGCCCGCAACCGCGTGGAGATCGCGGCCTGGGCGTGGGACAGCGGAGTGGTCACCTCGCGGGACCAGCGTCCGTGAGGGGGCGCGGCAGTCCGGCCACCACCTCCCACTGACCGGAGCTCGTGACACCGGCCCGGAACGTGCCGTCGAGCGCCTCGACGCGTTCGCGAAGACCGATCAGGCCGAAGCCGCTGCGCCCGCCCGCCGGATGGTCCGCCTGGCGCTGCCCCGCGCTGTTGGTCACCGTCGCCCGTATCCACCCCGGGTCGGCGTCCAGACGCACCGTCACCCGCTCGTCCGGGGCATGCCGCAGCACATTGGTGAGAGCCTCCCGGACCACCCGCAGCACGGTCGCCTCGACCTCCGGGCTGAACCGGCTCGTGCGGACCGCGGCGCTCGCCTCGAGCCGGGCCGCCGGAGCATCGGGCCGACGCCGGGAGAACTCACCGACGAGATCCCCGAGTTCGGCGAGGAGATCGCCCGGCCGCAGCGCCTGATGGTCGTCCTCGCGCAGCACCCGCACAAGCCGCCGCATCGACTCCAAGGTCTCCGTACCGGACCGGGCGATCGCCTCCAGGGCCGGCTCGACCTTCTCGGGCGCGGTCGCGTGAACGGTCCTGGCCGCGTTGGCCTGCACGATGATGCCCGTCATGTGGTGGGCGATCAGGTCGTGCAGATCACGGGCCAGAGCCAGCCGCTCGGCGTGCCGCACATCCCGTACGGCACGCTGCCGACGGGCCTCGGACGCGCGGACGACGCACCCCATGGCGATGCCGAGCGAGAGCAGGATCGTCACCATGTAGCTGCCCCCGACGAAGCCGTCCAGCGTCCGGGTGCGCAGCGTCTGCATCAGCATGCTGACGGCCAGGGCGGCGACTGTCCACGCCATGGCGCGGGTGCGGTGGACCTGGGCGAGTGTCCGGATGATCAGGAACAGCAGCGCGAACATTTCCAGATACCCGAAGTCCGTCCCGCTCACCGGCACGAACAGGCACACGCAGCTGAGCGTGAAGGACATGGCGGCCGCACCCACCGCCCGCACCGGCAAGGGCAGTGGGCGGTGGGTGCCGGGCAGCGCGAGCGCGGCCAGGGGGCCGGTGACGAACACCGGCAGCCAGCTGGTGGGCGCGATCGGCGGCTCGGTCACGAGCAGCAGCACCAGGATGTCGGCCGCCCACAGCAGGGCCAGGGCTACCACCGCGGCGGCGGAGACGACGCGGCGGATGCCGGGCAAGAACGGAAGCTTCCAATCCACGCCACCAGCCTAGGGAGCCGGATCGCTCCCGTGGTGTCGGCCGGATGACCGACACGGCACGCAGCACTCCGTACTCAGGGCTGACGCCGCGCCGCCGCGGGCTGCAGCAGCATGGTTCGAGGGCACGGGCTTCCCCCCGGTGCCGGTGCCCCGCCCCGGCCCGGCCCGTCGACGACGGGCCGGGCCCGGTCCCCTCAGGCGCTCCAGGCGTACGGGGCCCCGGGGGCGCGCCGCGGCCTGTGGGGACAGCGCCCGGCACACCCTCCGGGTGAGCTGACCAGGGCCCCAACCGTTTCCCATCCTCGTCTCGTTCCTGACGTACGGAGTCTGTTGTTCTCATGGCTACTTTTCTGCACCGGCTCGGGCGCGGCGCGTTCAACCGTCGCTGGCTGACCCTGCTGCTCTGGGCGGTCGTACTCGGCGTCGCGGGCGCCGCGGCGGCGGGCAGCAGCGGCAGCAGCAACTCGAACATCACCCTGCCCGGCATCGAGGCGCAGAAGGCGTACGACGTGCTCGGCGAGAAGTACCCCGCGGCCAACGCCGACGGGGCGAGCGCCCGCGTCGTTGTCCGGGCACCCGACGGGGAGAAGCTGGCCGCCGGCGAGCCGCGAGCCGAAGTCTCCTCACTGCTCAAGGACTTGCAGGGCTCCTCGCCGCGCGTCGCCTCGGTCGCCGACCCGTTCAAGGCCAAGACCATCAGCGCCGACGGCACCACCGGCTACGCCCAGGTCACGTACAAGACCAAGCCCGCCGAACTGACGGACGCGGACCACAGCCACCTCGACGACGCCCTTGACGCGGCACGTGGCCAGGGCCTGACCGTGGAGGCGTCCGGCAGCGCGCTGGTACCCGCCGAGGCGAGCAGCGCCGCCGAGGCGATCGGGTTCGTGCTCGGCGCGCTGATCCTGATCGTCACCTTCGGCTCGTTCATCGCGGCCGGCATGCCGCTGCTGACCGCCCTGCTGGGTGTCGGCATCACCACGAGCGCCATCACCGCGCTCACCACGGCCCTGGATCTCAACAGCAGTACCTCGTCCCTTGCGACCATGCTGGGCATCGCGGTGGGCATCGACTACTCCCTGTTCATCGTCTCCCGCTACCGATCCGAGCGGGCCCTGGGCCACGACGCCCGCGAGGCGGCCGCCCGGGCGAACGGCACCGCGGGTTCCGCGGTGGTCTTCGCCGGTCTGACCGTCGTCATCGCGCTGGTCGGTCTCGCCGTGGTGAACCTGCCCATCCTCACGGCCATGGGCATGGCCGCCGCAGGCGCCGTCGTCGTCGCCGTCCTGGTCGCCGTCACTCTGGTCCCGGCTCTGCTCGCCTTCGCCCCCGACCGCGTTCTCGGCCGCCCCTCCCGCAAGAAGTCCGCCGGTTCGAAGGCCTCCGGCACGAAGCCGCCTCTGGCGGAGCGCTGGGCGGCCTTCGTTCTGCGCCGCCCGTGGAAGGTCCTGGTCTTCGCGGTCCTCGGCCTCGGTGTGATCGCGCTGCCCGCGACCAGGCTCGAACTGGGCCTGCCCGACGACAGCACCAAGCCCACCTCCACCACCGAGCGCAAGGCCTACGACATGCTCGCCGAGTCGTTCGGCCCCGGCTTCAACGGCCCGCTGACTCTCGTCGTCAGCGGCAGCGATCCGGCTGCCACGAAGACCGCCGTCGGTCAACTCGACGACAGTGTCAAGGACGTGAAGGATGTAGCCACCGTCGCCCCGGCCACGTACAACCCGGCCAGGGACACCGCGATGGTCGCCCTCGTCCCCAAGAGTTCGCCCGCGAGCGAGGAGACCAAAGACCTCGTCCACACCATCCGCGACCAGGCCAAGGGCGTCCAGACCGCCACCGGTACCCAGGCCATGGTCACCGGGACCACCGCGATGAACATCGACGTCGCCTCGAAGTTCGCCGACGCGATCGTCCCCTACCTGGCGCTGGTCGTCGGCCTGGCCTTCCTGGTCCTGATCCTTGTCTTCCGCTCGATCCTGGTGCCGCTCAAGGCGGCGCTCGGCTTCCTGCTGTCCGTCCTGGCCTCGCTCGGCGCAGTGGTCGCGGTCTTCCAGTGGGGCTGGTTCAAGGACCTGTTCGGCCTGGAGACCACCGGCCCGATCATGAGCCTCATGCCGATCCTCCTGGTCGGTATCGTCTTCGGCCTCGCCATGGACTATCAGGTCTTCCTCGTCACCCGGATCCGCGAGGCGTACGTCCACGGCGCCGATCCGCGCCAGGCGATCACCGAGGGCTTCCGGCACAGCGGCAAGGTCGTCATCGCGGCCGCACTGATCATGACGGGTGTCTTCGCCGGGTTCATCGGCGGCGACGACGCCATGATCAAGTCGCTCGGCTTCGGTCTGGCCATCGGCGTCGTCTTCGACGCGTTCGTGGTCCGCATGACCATCGTGCCCGCCGTCCTGGGCCTGCTCGGCCGACGGGCCTGGTCACTGCCCGGCTGGCTCGATCGGCACCTGCCGCACGTCGATGTCGAAGGCGAGAATCTCGGCAGCACGGTCCCCGCGGTCCGCGAACCCGCCCACAGGGAAGCCGACAGCACGCCGACCCGTTGAACCTCCCCGGTGAGCCCGCCCACGGGACCCGAAAGCGGCGCCCACGGCCTCGATCACGCAGAACTGATCGAGGCCGTGGGCGGCAGCG
>NZ_JBHTSF010000294.1:0-5131 GCF_042795295.1 Streptomyces sp. NPDC056486 | reverse complement strand
GGAGGCCACAGAGCGGGTGACGGGAATCGAACCCGCGTAGCTAGTTTGGAAGACTAGGGCTCTACCATTGAGCTACACCCGCACAGCTTGCGCCGCAGTACGTCGAGGACGTCGCTGATCGAGGACATTGCTGATCAGTGACCGCGGCACGGCAAGCATCGTAGCGGGTCGGAGCCCCTCGCCGCACACCCCGTACGTACTCGCGATTAAGCGGGCGCCGCACTGCCTGCGGGCATGTACCCTACGTGTCGCACCGACGGGGTGTGGCGCAGCTTGGTAGCGCGTCCGCTTTGGGAGCGGAAGGCCGTGGGTTCAAATCCCGCCACCCCGACCAGCCAGATCTCTCTCACAAGATCGCATTGTGGGTCGGCTCCCGCTTGCCGTTACTATGCAAGCTGTGTGCCCGTGTGTCTCTGAGCCGGGCTCAATCCCAAGAAGTCAGCCCCAAGGAGACCGAACCGTGAAGAGCGCCGTGGAGACCCTGAACCCGACCCGGGTTCGGCTCACTGTTGAGGTGCCCTTCGAGGAGCTCAAGGAAAGCCTCGACGCGGCCTACAAGAAGATCAACCAGCAGGTCACGGTGAAGGGCTTCCGCAAGGGCAAGATCCCTGCCCGAGTCATCGACCAGCGGTTCGGCCGCGGCGCCGTCCTCGAAGAGGCCGTCAACGACGCGCTCCCGAAGTTCTACACCGAGGCCGTGAACGAGGCCGAGCTCAACGTCCTGGGCCAGCCCGAGGTGGACATCACCGAGCTGAAGGACAACGAGACCCTCAACTTCACCGCTGAGGTCGACATCCGTCCCGCGATCGAGATCCCGGACTACTCCGGCATCGAGGTCGAGGTCGACGCGGTCGAGGTCAGCGACGAGGACGTCGAGAAGGCCGTCGAGGAGCTCCGTGAGCGCTTCGCGTCCACCTCGCCGGTCGAGCGTGCCGCCGTGGACGGCGACGTCGTGACGATCGACCTGGAGGCCAAGGTCGACGGCGAGGTCCTGGAGGACGGCGTCGCTTCCGGCGTCTCCTACACGATCGGCTCCGGCGAGCTCCTCGAAGGCATCGACGAAGCCGTGACGGGCCTGGAGGCCGGTGGCGAGGCCACCTTCACCTCCGAGCTCAAGGGCGGCTCGGCGACCGGCAAGGAGTCCGAGGTGACCGTCAAGGTCACCCAGGTCGCCGCCCGTGAACTGCCCGCCCTGGATGACGACTTCGCGCAGCTCGCGTCGGAGTTCGACACCCTGGACGAGGTCAAGGCGGACAGCCGCAAGCGCCTCGAGAACATGAAGCAGTACGACCAGGCGACCCAGGCCCAGGAGCGCGTCCTGGAGAAGCTGCTCGAGCTGGTCGAGGTCCCCGTCCCCGAGAAGCTTCTCGCGGACGAGATCGAGACCCGCAAGCACAACCTGGTGAACCACCAGCTCGGCCAGATGGGCCTCGACCTCGAGAAGTACCTGGAGATCCAGGGCAAGACCGAGGAAGAGTTCGACGCCGAGACCAAGGAGCAGGCCGAGAAGGGCATCAAGACGCAGTTCGTCCTTGACGAGCTCGTCAACAAGGAGAAGCTGAACGTGAACCAGGAGGAGCTCACCGAGCACCTCATGCGTCGCGCGCAGTCCTCCGGCATGTCCCCCGACCAGTTCGCCCAGGCGGTCGTCGAAGGCGGCCAGGTCCCGATGCTGGTCGGCGAGGTCGCCCGCGGCAAGGCCCTCGCGGTCGTCGTCGAGGCCGCGTCGGTCAAGGACACGAACGGCGAGGTCGTGGACCTCGACGACGAGGACGAGACGGCTGCCGCCGACGGCGAGCAGACCGAGGCGTCCGACTCCGTCGAGGAGAAGGCCGAGAAGACCGAGGCCTGAGCAGCCTCGCTTCACTGAACACACGCTGGGCCCCAGAGACGCATGTCTCTGGGGCCCAGCGCCTTAGGGGCGCGGGGAACCGCGCGCTCAGCCCCCGCAGGGCCGCAGGCGCGTCTGCCGCGTCAGGTCCCACGGCGAGTGCGGCTCGTACGGGGTTGCTCGCGCAGTTCCCCGCGCCCCTGACGGGGCCCTGACGCGCCCCGGGGCGACCCCGGGACCCCGGCTCAAGGCGCCCCGCCAGGACCTGCGCTCACAGCGAACAGCCACCTTTGCGGGATTCCCCGGACGGGGCTGAGCGTTAGGGTCCATGAATACGAGGGCAGGGGAGTCCCCGAAGCCGTCCCGGAGCGGCGAGCACGCGGGGTCCCAAGCCTCAGAAGAAGACGTGAGACGGCCCGGCGCCGTCGTAAGACGAGCAGGTGGATACGTGACGAATCTGATGCCCTCCGCCGCCGGCGACCCCTCCATCGGTGGTGGCCTCGGCGACCAGGTCTACAACCGGCTGCTCGGCGAGCGGATCATCTTCCTCGGCCAGGCCGTGGACGACGACATCGCCAACAAGATCACCGCGCAGTTGCTGCTCCTTGCCGCAGAGCCGGACAAGGACATTTTCCTTTACATCAACAGCCCTGGTGGATCCATCACGGCCGGCATGGCGATCTACGACACCATGCAGTACATCCAGAACGACGTGGTGACGATCGCGATGGGCATGGCGGCCTCGATGGGCCAGTTCCTGCTCAGCGCCGGTACGCCCGGCAAGCGCTTCGCGCTGCCGAACGCCGAGATCCTGATCCACCAGCCCTCCGCAGGACTCGCGGGCTCCGCGTCGGACATCAAGATCCACGCCGAGCGTCTCCTTCTCACGAAGAAGAAGATGGCCGAGCTCACCGCGTTCCACACGGGTCAGACCGTCGAGCAGGTCACCCGCGACTCGGACCGCGACCGCTGGTTCGACCCGCTGGAGGCCAAGGAGTACGGCCTCATCGACGACATCATGCCCAACGCGGCCAGCATGCCGGGCGGCGGCGGCACCGGAGCCTGAGCCTCACCGCTCAGCCCTTCCGAAGCCGACCGAGCCCACGCTCCTCAGGAGACCTACAGAGATGAAGAACTACCCCGGCAGCGGCCTCTACGAGCGCCCCCAGGCCGAGTACACCGGCCCGACCGCCGAATCCCGCTACGTCATCCCGCGCTTCGTCGAGCGCACCTCGCAGGGCGTGCGTGAGTACGACCCGTACGCGAAGCTGTTCGAGGAGCGCGTGATCTTCCTCGGCGTGCAGATCGACGACGCGTCCGCCAACGACGTCATGGCGCAGCTCCTGTGCCTGGAGTCGATGGACCCCGACCGTGACATCTCGATCTACATCAACAGCCCCGGCGGCTCCTTCACGGCGCTCACGGCGATCTACGACACGATGCAGTTCGTGAAGCCCGACGTGTCGACGGTCTGCATGGGCCAGGCCGCGTCCGCCGCCGCCGTGCTCCTCTCGGCGGGTACGCCGGGCAAGCGCATGGCGCTCCCGAACGCGCGCGTCCTGATCCACCAGCCCTACAGCGAGACGGGTCGCGGGCAGGTATCCGACCTGGAGATCGCCGCCAACGAGATCCTCCGGATGCGCGCGCAGCTGGAGGAGATGCTGGCCAAGCACTCCACGACGCCGATCGAGAAGATCCGCGACGACATCGAGCGCGACAAGATCCTCACTGCCGAGGACGCGCTGGCGTACGGCCTGGTCGATCAGATCATCTCCACCCGGAAGATGAACAACGCCTCGGTCGTCTGACGCAGCGATGTAGCATCTGCCGTTCCTTGGCACGGTCCACGTCAAAGTGAACCGTGCCAAGGGGGGCCCGAACGGGGGGCCAGGCAAGGTACCGTCGGATATGAGGCACCAGGAGTCGCTGAACGTGGCGTCTCCCAGGCGAAGGGGAAGCACCTCGTGGCACGCATCGGTGACGGCGGCGATCTGCTCAAGTGCTCGTTCTGCGGGAAGAGTCAGAAGCAGGTCAAGAAGCTCATCGCAGGTCCCGGTGTGTATATCTGCGATGAGTGCATCGACCTCTGTAACGAGATCATCGAGGAAGAGCTCGCGGAGACGAGCGAGGTGCGCTGGGAGGAACTCCCCAAGCCTCGTGAGATCTACGAATTCCTCGAGGGGTATGTCGTGGGCCAGGAGCCCGCGAAGAAAGCCCTCTCGGTAGCGGTCTACAACCACTACAAGCGGGTCCAGGCCGGTGAGACCGGCGGCGCGCAGGGCCGTGACGACGCGATCGAACTCGCGAAGTCCAACATCCTGCTGCTCGGCCCGACCGGCTCCGGCAAGACGCTGCTCGCGCAGACGCTCGCGCGCATGCTGAACGTCCCGTTCGCCATCGCGGACGCGACGGCGCTCACGGAGGCCGGCTATGTCGGCGAGGACGTCGAGAACATCCTCCTGAAGCTCATCCAGGCCGCTGACTACGACGTCAAGAAGGCCGAGACGGGCATCATCTACATCGACGAGATCGACAAGGTGGCTCGCAAGAGCGAGAACCCCTCGATCACGCGCGATGTATCGGGTGAAGGCGTCCAGCAGGCACTGCTCAAGATCCTGGAGGGCACGACCGCCTCGGTTCCACCGCAGGGCGGCCGTAAGCACCCGCACCAGGAGTTCATCCAGATCGACACGACGAACGTGCTCTTCATCGTGGGCGGCGCCTTTGCCGGCCTCGAGAAGATCATCGAGTCGCGGGCGGGCGCGAAGGGCATCGGCTTCGGCGCCACGATCCACTCCAAGCGCGAGCTTCAGGAGAAGGACCGGTTCGAGGACATCATGCCGGAGGACCTGGTGAAGTTCGGGATGATCCCCGAGTTCATCGGCCGCCTCCCCGTGATCACCTCGGTCCACAACCTGGACCGTGAGGCTCTTCTCCAGATCCTGGTGGAGCCGCGCAACGCGCTCGTCAAGCAGTACCAGCGCCTCTTCGAACTCGACGGCGTCGAGCTCGAGTTCGAGCGCGAGGCCCTTGAGGCCATCGCCGACCAGGCGATCCTGCGCCAGACCGGCGCGCGTGGCTTGCGCGCCATCATGGAGGAAGTCCTCCAGTCGGTGATGTACGAGGTCCCGTCCCGCAAGGACGTGGCCCGTGTCGTCATCACGGCGGACGTCGTCCACTCGAACGTGAACCCGACGCTGGTGCCGCGCAACCGCGGTGAGTCCGGCGAACCGCACGAGAAGAGCGCGTAGCGCGCACCTCGCGGGCGCATATGACGGAGCCGCCCGGCAGCGATCACGC
>NZ_JBHTSF010000293.1:0-5409 GCF_042795295.1 Streptomyces sp. NPDC056486 | reverse complement strand
CGGCATGGGCCCTCAGTGGGCAGGTCTGATCAGACCCTGACCTCAGTCGTCGCTCAGACGCCGACGAGGTCGCAGACGAAGATCAGCGACTCGCCGGGCGCGATGGCGCCGCCACCGGCGCCCCGGTCGCCGTACGCCAGGTGTGCGGGGATGGTCAGCCGGCGGCGTCCGCCGACCTTCATGCCCTGGACGCCCTGGTCCCAGCCGGCGATGACCTGGCCGGCGCCCAGCTGGAACTGGAGCGGCGTGCCACGGTTCCAGGAGGCGTCGAACTCTTCACCGGTGGAGAACGCCACGCCCACGTAGTGGACCTTGACGGTGGCGCCCGCCTTCGCCTCCGGGCCGTCGCCCTCCCAGATCTCCACGATCTCGAGGTCGGTGGGGACCGGACCGTCGGGGAAGTCGATCTCGGGCTTCTCGATGCTCACGTCTAATGCTCCTGCTTTGATACGAATGGCCAGCTGGGACAGTGTTACATCTTTGCGAGGATGTCCACGGTGAAGACCAGCGTGGAGTCCTTCTTGATGGTGCTGCCCTGCGGCGGCTTGTCTCCGTAACCGAGCTTCGGCGGGACGACGACCAGGACGCGGCTGCCGACCTTCTTGCCGGTCAGGCCCTGCGCCCAGCCCTTGACGACCTGCGCGAGCTGGAACGAGGCGAGCTGGCCGCTCTTGTACGAGGAGTCGAACTCCTTGCCGTCGGCCCACAGCACGCCCTTGTACTGGCACAGAAGGCTGTCGGTCTCCTTGATCTCGTCGCCGTCGCCTTCGAGGATGTACGACGCGACGAGCTTCTCGGGGGCGTCCTTCTTCTTCGGGACCTCGATCGAGGGGGCCTTGCCGTCCGTGTTCGTACCGACCTTGGGGAGGTCGATGTTGGACTGCGCGACCTCCTTGCCCTTGGCCGAGCTCTTGTTGCTGAAGGTGCCCACGAGGTCCACGACGAACACCAGCGTGTCGGTGCCCTTGATGCCCGCCTGCTTGTTGCCCTCGGTGCCGTAACCCATCTTCGGCGGGATCGCGAGCTGCACGCGGCTGTCGAGCTTCTTGCCGACCAGGGCCTGGTCCCAGCCGGGGATGACCTGACCGACACCGATCGGGAAGACCGTGGGGTTGCCGCGGTCGTACGAGTTGTCGAAGACCTTGGCCGTGGCCCAGATCTGGCCGAGGTAGTTCGCCTGGAGGTAGTCGCCCTTCTTGACCACGTCACCCTTGCCCTCGACCAGGGTCTTGACCGCGAGGTCGGAGGACGCCTTGCCGGGCCCCTTGGCGACGGTCGGCTTCTGCCCGAACTTCGTCCCCTTCGTGATCTCGGGCAGCGGCCCGGCCACGATCTTCGCCGTCGGCGCTGCCGACGGCGAGTTGGAAGGGGATGGGCTGTCACTGGGCTTGGCCTTGTCGGCCTTTTTGTCGTCACCACAACCGGCCAGCGTGAGCAGGCCTGCCGGAACAGCAAGGAGAAGTGAGCGTCGGCGCACGGTGGGGGCCTCGTATCGGTCGATCTTGTCGGTTGGCGTGCGCGCAACTCTACGCATGGAGAAGGGCGCCGTACGAGGAACGTACGGCGCCCCGCGTTGCGTTCCCGCAACGCATCTCCTGCATCTGGGCTTACATACCGGCGATCAGTTTCTCCACCCGGTCGTCCACCGACCGGAAGGGGTCCTTGCACAACACGGTGCGTTGTGCCTGGTCGTTGAGCTTCAGGTGCACCCAGTCGACCGTGAAGTCCCGGCGCTGCTCCTGGGCCCTGCGGATGAAGTCGCCGCGCAGCCTCGCGCGGGTCGTCTGCGGCGGCACCGACTTGCCCTCGAAGATCTTCAAGTCGTTGCAGATACGGGCGGCTTGCCCCTTCCTCTCCAGGAGGTAGTACAGCCCGCGCCGGCGGTGGATGTCGTGATACGCGAGGTCTATCTGCGCGACCCGGGGATGCGACATGGTCATGTTGTTCTTCGCCCGATACCGCTCGATGAGCTTGTACTTCATGACCCAGTCGATCTCGGTGCCGATGCGGTCGAGGTCCTCGGCCTCGATCGCGTCGAGCGTGCGGCCCCACAGTTCGAGGACCTGTTCGACGGTGCCCGTGCGGATGCCGCGGCGGTCCACGAAGTCCACGGCTTTCTCGTAGTACTCGCGCTGCACGTCCAGGGCCGAGGCCTCGCGGCCGCTGGCCAGGCGCACCTTGCGGCGGCCCGTGATGTCGTGACTGACCTCGCGGATCGCCCGGATCGGGTTCTCCAGGGTCAGGTCCCGCATCACCGTGCCCGCTTCGATCATGCGCAGGACGAGGTCGGTGGCGCCGACCTTCAGAAGCATGGTCGTCTCGGACATGTTCGAGTCGCCGACGATGACGTGCAGCCTGCGGTAGCGCTCGGCGTCCGCGTGCGGCTCGTCGCGGGTGTTGATGATCGGCCGGGAGCGGGTGGTCGCGGAGGAGACCCCTTCCCAGATGTGCTCGGCACGCTGACTGACGCAGTACACGGCGCCGCGCGGAGTCTGCAGCACCTTGCCCGCGCCGCACAGCAGCTGTCGCGTGACGAGGAAGGGAATGAGGATGTCCGCGAGCCGCGAGAACTCCCCGTGCCGGGCCACCAGATAGTTCTCGTGGCAGCCGTAGGAGTTTCCCGCCGAGTCGGTGTTGTTCTTGAAGAGATAGACGTCGCCCGCGATTCCCTCCTCGTGCAGGCGGCGTTCGGCGTCGACGAGCAGGCCTTCCAGAATGCGCTCGCCCGCTTTGTCGTGGGTGACCAGCTCGGTCACGTTGTCACATTCCGGTGTCGCATATTCCGGATGTGACCCGACGTCAAGATAGAGGCGGGCGCCGTTCCGCAGAAAGACGTTGCTGCTGCGGCCCCATGAGACAACACGGCGGAAGAGGTAGCGCGCCACCTCGTCAGGCGACAGACGGCGCTGTCCCCTAAACGTGCACGTGACGCCGTACTCATTCTCCAGCCCGAAAATGCGGCGGTCCATGACTGAACATTACGCCTGATGGCCTGTGCTGAAACCGGGTTCGACGGCACCGTTTCGATCATTTTCGGATGAACCCGCAACCACCGCCGAATCAGCGGGGAGTACGAGCGTCCGCGCCGTGGCCAGCAGGACAAGCAGGGCGGCCACTCCGGCGACCCCTGGAACGGTGAATCCCCCTACGGTCCCGCCCCACTCGACGACCGGCCCCGCCGCGGCCGTGCCGAGCGACGCGCCGACCGTGAACGTCGTCACGAGCCAGGAGAACGCCTCGGTGACGGTGCCCCGAGGGGCGTGCCGGTCGACGATGATGAACGCGCACGCGAGCGCCGGCGCGAGGAAGACTCCGGCGACGGCCGCGAGCGCCGTCATGGCGACGGCACCGGGCACCAGCGTCAACGGCCAGTAGCAGAGGGCGAGCAGGGCCACCAGGACGGTCAGCCGCTTCTCCGGCACCCCCGCCCACTGCCGCGCCCCGTACACCGCTCCGCCCACGAGGGCGCCGAGTCCGAGCGCCGCCATCATCCAGCCGTACACCGCGTCGCCGCCGTGCTCATCGGCGTACGACACACCGGCGACGGTGATGGAGCCGAGCGCCATGCCGATGAAGAGGAACGCGCCGAGCAGCGCGATGAGCCCGGGTGAGCGCAGCGCGCCGAGCCAGTGCGCCTCGCGGGGCGCCGAGCGCCACGCGCGCGAGGGCTGCGAGATCACCACGGAGAGGGCACCGATCACGCCGATGACGTTCACGACGAGCAGCGCGGCCTGCTCCGACCAGAGCGCGGCGCAGCCCGTGATGAGCAGCGGTCCGACGGTGAACATGACTTCCTGGGCGATGGCGTCCATGGCGTACGCCGTGTGCACCTGCTCTTCCTTACCGAGGACGCTCGGCCACAGCGCACGAAGGCCGCCCTCCAGGGGCGGTGTGAAGAGACCGGCCACGCCCACCGCCGCGTACGCGAGGGTGAGCGAATCGGGTCCGGTGAAGGCGAAGGCCGCCATGCCTAGCGCGGAGATGACCGCGGAGGGGAGCTGGATCCTCGGCTGCCCGTGCAGGTCCACCAGGCGGCCGAGCAGCGGCTGCCCCACCGCGTTGGCCACGCCGTACACCGCGGCGAGGCCACCGGCCAGGCTGTACGTCCCGCCCTCGGCGCGGATGAACAGCACGATGGCGATCGCGGCGGTCGCGTTCGGCAGCCGGCCCACCAGCGTGCCCGCGAGCAGCCTCCCCGCATATCTCGTCCGGAGGATCTCCGCGTACCCGGCAGCCATGCTTCCCGCCCCTCGCCCGGCGCCGACGCGCCCAGGTGTTACGTATAACTTCGAGCGTCATACGTACCATGAGCGCTCACCGCGGGTCCACCTCGTTCACGCCCCGCGGGACCGATGCGGGAGGTACCAGTAGTGGCCGGGCCACAGCACGAGGCCGCAGGGCCACGCCCCACGAGCCGCGACGTCGCACGCGCCGCCGGGGTGTCCCAGGCCACCGTCTCCCTCGTGTTCGGCGAGAAATGGCGCGGCCGCGTCGCCGAGCGCACCGCCGAGCGCGTCCGGGCCACCGCACGCGAGCTGGGCTACCGCCCCAACCTCGCGGCCCGCAACCTCCGCCTGGGCCGCACCAGAACAGCGCTCCTCGTCGTCCCCGCCCTCACCAACGAGTTCTTCGCCCGCGTCTACACCGGAGCCGCCCGCGTCGCCGCCGAACACGGCTTCGGAGTAGTGCTCTACCCCTCCCCCGAAGGCGTCGGCCCCGCCCGCGACCCCTTCGACTCCAGCCGGGCCTCCCTCGACGGCATCCTCGCGTCCTCCATGGCCTCCGACACCCTCGCCACCATCCAGGGCGACGCGCTCCCCCTGGTCATGCTCGACAGCGACCCGGCGGACAGCCTCGGCGCGGCCACCGTCAACCTCGACATCGTCGACGGCATGCGCCAGGTGACCGAGCATCTGCTCGCCCTGGGCCACCGCGACTTCCTGCACCTCGCCGCGGGCGTCGACTCCTGGACCTTCGACGTACGCTCCGACGCCCTCACGGCGGCCTTGAGGGGCACCGGAGCGGCCGTACGCACCGCCCGGGCACTCCTCACCGTCGACGACGCCCGCACGGCCGCTGAAGCCGCCCTGCGCGCGCCCGGACCCCGCCCCACGGCGCTCGTCTGCGACGACGACATCCTCGCCGCGGGCGCCTGCAAGGCGGCCCGCCGCCTCGGCCTGCGCGTGCCCGAGGACCTCTCGGTGACCGGCTTCGACGACCTCACCCTGGCCACCGCCGTGGAACCCGAACTCACCACCGTGCGGCTGCCCGCGGAGCAGTTCGGCGAACGCGGCATGACGTCCCTGCTCGCCGTCCTCGACGGCCACGCGCCGCCGACCGACACCCTCCCCGTCGAACTGGTGATCCGCGGCTCGACGGCCCCCGCCACCCGCTAGCCGCGCGCATGCG
>NZ_JBHTSF010000292.1:0-5624 GCF_042795295.1 Streptomyces sp. NPDC056486 | reverse complement strand
TGCGGACAGCCACACGCACCGCCGCCCCACCTGCCGGCGTCGGCTACTTCTCGACGACCTTGCCGTCCGTCGCCGCCTTGACCTCGTCGTCGTATCCGCTCGCCGCGTCGGCCACGGAACCGTCGCCCGTCGTCACCTTCTCCATGGCCTCCTGCACCGCGGTGGAGACCTTCGGGTACGCCGGGTACGCCGGGCGGTAGTTCGTCGAGGGCACCAGGTCGGTGAAGAACTTCAGTCCGGGCTGCGCCTTGAGGTACGCGGGGTCGGCCGCGACGTCCTTGCGGACCGCGATGCCCGAGTTCGCCACATACCACTTCTGGGCGTTGGCCTTGGTCTGCATCGTCTCGATGAACCTGAAGGCCAGGTCGGGGTTGGACGCCTTGGACGGGATCGCCCAGGTCCAGCCGCCGGACATGCTCACCTTGCCGGGAGCCTCGCCGTTCTGGGTCGGCATCTGGGCGAGGCCCAGCTTCTTCGACCACTCGGGCCACTCGTGACCCGCGCCCTTGCCCCAGTCCTGCGGCAGCCAGGAGCCGTCGAGGTTGATGCCGAGCTTGTCCTCGGGGAGGAGTTCGCCGCGGACCCGCGTGGCGAAGTTCGGGTCGAGGGCGTCGGAGACGTCAGGGCCGAGCTTCTCCTTGTAGACCGTCTCGACGAACTCCAGGGAGTCCTTGAAACCCTGGCTGCCCGTGACCCACTTCTTGGACTTGGGGTCGTACATCGGGTTCTGGCCCGTGCCGTACAGGAGCATCTCCATGCCCTGCATGGTGGCCGCCTCGCCCGCGGGCTTGCCCGTGTAGACGTTCAGGGGCGTGACGCCAGGGACCTTCTTCTTGATGGTCCGCGCCGTCTCGAGGATGTCGTCCCACGACTTCGGCTGCCAGTTCGCGGGAAGACCGGCCTTCTTGAAGATGCCCTTGCTGAACCAGAGGCCGCGCGTGTCGGTGCCGTCCGGGACGCCGTACGTCTTGCCGTCCGCCGCCTTCGCCGCCGTCTTGGACGTGGCGATGAACTGGTCCCAGTCCTTCCACTTGTTCAGGTAGGAATCGAGCGGCTTCAGGTAGCCGCTGGTGATGTCCGAGTTGATGAGGAAGGTGTCCTCGTAGACCAGGTCGGGCGCGGTCTTCGGGGAGCGCATCATCTGCTGCAGCTTGGTGTAGTACTCGGAGTCCGGCGCCTTGATCGGCACCAGCTTCACCTTCTTGCCGGGATTCTCCTTCTCGAACTGCTTCTTGATGTCCGCCAGATAGGTGTCCATGACCTTGATCTGGTTGTCCGTGGACTGCTTGAAGGAGATCTTCACGGTGTCCGGATCGTCGCCGGAGCCCCCGCCGCACGCGGTGAGGGTGCAGGCGGCGACCAGGGTGGTGGCGAGGAGCAGCGGGGTGGTGGGACGCACGGGTACGACCTCCTACTGGCCGACGCGGCTGGGTTACCACGCAGGGCGCAACGCGGGGCTGCCCGGTGAACGTAAGGGCGGGCTCGGAGCAAGGTCAATGCCCGTGCAACGCCGCTTGTCATCAACGTGACAACGTTGTTATTGGAGGCGGCACCAAGGCGTTACCGGCGAGCCTGCGGGCTGTTAATCGTCTTACAGGGGCGGGTACTTGGGGCGTCAGGTGCCGCTTCAGGTGGCCGATGTGAGCCAGCGGTACGCGTACTCGGGGCGACCGACGTGGCCGTACTGCGGCGTGCGGGCGGCGCGGCCCGTGGTGACCAGGTGTTCCAGGTAGCGGCGCGCGGTGATGCGGGAGATGCCCACGGTCTCGGCGGCGACCGCGGCGGTGACGCCCTCGGGGGGCGCGTCGCGCAGGGTGCGGGTCACCCTCTCCAGGGTGGGGCCGCTGAGCCCTTTGGGCAGGGCGGCGGGGCTTGGCGCGCGCAGGGTGGCCAGGGCGCGGTCCACCTCGTCCTGCCCGGTGGCCTCGCCCGCGGCGGCGCGGAACTCGGCATAGCGGGTGAGGCGGTCGCGGAGGGTCGCGAAGGTGAAGGGCTTCAGTACGTACTGGACGACGCCGAGGGAGACACCCTCGCGTACGACCGTGAGATCGCGGGCCGAAGTGACGGCGATGACGTCCGCGCGGTGGCCCGCGGCCCGCAGGGTGCGGGCCAGCTGGAGACCGTGACCGTCGGGCAGGTGGAGGTCCAGGAGGAGCAGGTCCACCTCAGTGCGGTCCAGGGCGCGTTTCGCCTCGGCGGCGCTGTGTGCCTTGCCCACGGCGTGGAAGCCGGCGATGCGGTTCACGTAGAGGACGTGGGCATCTGCCGCGACAGGGTCGTCCTCGACGACCAGAACCCGGATCGGCTCGGTCACTTGCTGCCTCCGTTTGCTGCGTCCGGTGTGCTGGCTGCGGCGTCCGTCCGCAGGTGGACCTCGAACTCCGCGCCGCCTCCGGGCGCCTCCCGCACCTCAAGTGTCCCCTCATGCTTCGTCACCGTCTGGTGGACAAGGGCCAGACCCAGGCCGCGCCCCGCCGTGGCCTTCGTCGACCAGCCGCGCTGGAAGACCGCCTCCATATGGGCGGGGTCCACCCCGGGGCCCGTGTCCGACACCCGCAGCGTCAGTCCCGCCTCGTCCGCGCGTGCCGTCACCGTCACACGGGCCGCGGGCGAGCCCTGGGCCGCGTCCACCGCGTTGTCGATCAGGTTGCCCAGGACCGTCACCAGATCGCGCGCGGGCAGATCGGCGGGCAGCATGCCGTCGTCGATGCTGCTGTCGGGGGAGACGACGAGCTCCACACCGTGTTCGTTCGCCTGGGCGGCCTTGCCCAGGAGCAGGGCCGCCAGGACCGGCTCGCTCACCGCCGCGACCACCTGGTCCGTCAGCGTCTGGGCGAGTTCCAGCTCGGCCGTGGCGAAGTCGACGGCCTCCTCGGCGCGGCCCAGCTCGATGAGGGAGACCACGGTGTGGAGGCGGTTCGCCGCCTCGTGGGCCTGTGAGCGCAGGGCGCGGGTGAAGCCACGCTCCGAGTCCAGCTCGCCGGTGAGCGCCTGGAGCTCGGTGTGATCACGCAGGGTGACCACTGTTCCGCGCCGCTCACCGCTGGACACGGGGGACGTGTTGACGACGACCACCCGGTCCGCCGACAGGTGCAGCTCGTCCACCCGCGGCTCGGCCGCGAGCAGCGCGCCCGTCAGCGGGGCGGGCAGGCCGAGCTCGGCGACGTTACGGCCGACCAGATCGCCCGATACGCCGAGCAGCTCGCGCCCTCCGTCGTTGATGAGGGCGATGCGCCGCTGCCCGTCCAGCATCAGCAGGCCCTCACGCACCGCGTGCAGCGCCGCCTCGTGGTAGTCGTGCATGCGGCTCAGCTCGGCGGCGTTCATGCCGTGGGTATGGCGGCGCAGGCGGGCGTTGATGACGTAGGTGCCGAGGCCGCCGAGCGCGAGCGCGCCCGCCGCGACACCGAGCAGGGTGAGCAGCTGGCCGCGCGCCGTCTTGCTGATCACCTCGATGGTGATGCCCGCGCTGACCAGGCCCGTGATGCGGTCGCTGCCGTCGGTGGCCCGGATCGGGGTGACCACGCGTACGGAGGGGCCCAGTGTCCCCGTGTACGTCTCGGTGAAGGTCCTGCCCCGCAGCGCCTCGGCCCGGTGGCCGAGGAAGCGCTCGCCGATCTGGTCCTTGTCGGGGTGCGTCCAGCGGATGCCGTCCGGGTCCATGATCGTGACGAAGTCGACCCCGGTGTGCCGGAGCACGTCGGCCGCGTACGGCTGGAGGGTCTCCGTCGGATTTCGGCCACGTACGGCCTCACGTACCGAAGGAGAGTCCGCGACCGCCCGCGCCGCGGCCGTGGCCTGGCGGCGCGCGCCCTCCTCGGCCTGGTGCCGGTCGCTCAGGAAGGTGAAAAGCGCGCACCCGGACACCACGAGGGTGACGAGCACGATCTGCATCGCGAAGAGCTGACCGGCGAGGCTGCGCGGCCGGGGTGGACGGGCGAGGGACATGCTGCCAGTCTGCCTGGCCGTATAAGTGCGAACTAAATGAACGTAAGGGTGACCGCCCTCACAGGGCGAGAGATAGTCACCCGAGATCCGCCTGCCCAGGACGTGAGCCGCACGCACTGGCCGAAAACGCCGACGTAGTCGTTCAAGGAGGGCCCTCGTGGCCGACACCACCGACAGCCAGGTGGCACCTGCGCCCGCAGCCAAACGGGACCGCACCCACTATCTGTACATCGCCGTCATCATCGCCGTCGTTCTCGGTATCGGTGTCGGCCTGCTCTTCCCCGACTTCGCCAAGGAGCTCAAGCCGCTCGGCGCCGGCTTCGTGAACCTGATCAAGATGATGATCTCGCCGATCATCTTCTGCACGATCGTCCTCGGCGTCGGCTCCGTCCGTAAGGCCGCCAAGGTCGGCAAGGTCGGCGGTCTCGCGCTCGGCTACTTCGTCGCGATGTCGGTCGTCGCGCTCGCCATCGGTCTGGTCGTCGGCAACATCCTGCACCCGGGCTCGGGCATGGAGATCACCGAGTCCGAGAAGGGCGCGGGCCACACCGCGGCCGAAGAGGCGAACAAGGGGCTCGTCGACTTCGCGCTCGGCGTCATCCCGAAGACGCTCGTCTCCGCCTTCACGCAGGGCGAGGTGCTCCAGACACTGCTCGTCGCGCTCCTCGTGGGCTTCGCGCTGCAGGCCATGGGCCGCTCCGGTGAGCCGGTCCTGCGCGGTATCGGGCACATCCAGCGCCTTGTCTTCCGCGTACTCGGCATGATCATGTGGGCCGCCCCGGTCGGCGCGTTCGGCGCGATGGCGGCGGTGGTCGGCGAGACCGGCACGGACGCCCTGAAGGCGCTCGCCACGATCATGATCGGGTTCTACGTCACCTGTGCGCTGTTCATCGTCATCGTGCTCGGCACGCTGCTTCGCCTGGTGACCGGCGTCAACCTCTTCAAGCTCCTGAAGTACCTGGGCCGCGAGTTCCTGCTCATCCTCTCCACCTCCTCGTCCGAGTCCGCGCTTCCGCGGCTCATCGCGAAGATGGAGCACCTGGGCGTCAGCCGTCCGGTCGTCGGCATCACCGTCCCGACGGGCTACTCCTTCAACCTCGACGGCACGATGATCTACCTGACCATGTCGTCGCTCTTCATCGCCGAGGCGATGGACCAGCCGCTCGGCCTCGGCGAGCAGATCTCCCTGCTCCTGTTCATGATGATCGCCTCCAAGGGCGCCGCGGGTGTCTCGGGATCCGGCATCGCGGTCCTGGCCAGTGGCCTGCAGTCGCACAAGCCGGGCCTGGTGGACGGCGTCGGCCTGATCATCGGCATCGACCGCTTCATGAGCGAGGCCCGCGCCCTGACCAACTTCGCGGGCAACGCGGTGGCGACCCTCCTGATCGGCACCTGGACCAAGGAGGTCGACCGCGAGCGGGTCGACGAAGTTCTCGCGGGACGGCTGCCGTTCGACGAGAAGACGCTGCTCGACGACGGCGCGTCCGAGTCCGAGTCCGAGTCCGGCAGTGCGGACCCGGACGGGGTGGACGCGGTCCCGTCGCAGCCTGCGGGCAGCGAGAAGAAGTCCCTGACGGCTTCCTGATGTCCTGACGGCTCAGCGCCGTCGGTCACCGACTCGGTGGCCTGTGAGGCGGGCAGGTCCGTCGCGGTCGGAATCATGACCGCGGCGGACC